>NZ_JBMXBO010000019.1:0-45126 GCF_049546925.1 Acinetobacter sp. AND/436 | reverse complement strand
AAATAGCGAGTAAGGATAGAGCTTTTAACCTGTTTTTCAATTTTGCAAAATATAAAGCATACGTTACTATACTTGCCCTTTTATCTTGGCCACTTGCCTGAACACGCAAAACCGGATAGAAAGGAAACAATACACTGTAATCTCTATACCCTGTCGATCTGTTCGACCTACCGCTTAACCGACCCGATAAAAACAGTATGGCTATTCCTCAACACACGATTGATCAGATTCTGGATCGGACCGACATTGTCGATCTGATTGGTCAGCGCGTGAAACTGAAAAAAACCGGGCGGACCTATTCGGGCTGTTGTCCATTTCATCAGGAAAAAACCCCGTCTTTCCACGTTTATCGCGACAAACAGTATTATCACTGCTTTGGCTGTCAGGCCAACGGCAATGCAATTCGCTTTTTAATGGATATCGACAGCCGTAACTTTGTCGATGTCATGAAAGATCTGGCCAGTCAGACCGGTATCGAGCTGCCAAAAGACAATCAGGACAGCAAAAAACTGGTCTATAAACGCGAGGCCAAAAAACCGGCGCCACCGGCCAAAACTGCACCCGCGCCAGCAACACCCACACCGACCGAAACTGATCAAGTCCCTGCTGCACATTTTGATCCTTTTGAGCAGTTCCAGCCAGCAGATGATCCCTTTGCCGGTTTTGAACAATATCCGGATTTTGATCAGGAGCCGATACAGGAAGGCAACCTGTTTGATCTGCTGGAAAATGTGGCGCAGTTTTATGAACAGCAGTTACCGCACAGCCAGTCGGCACAGCAATATTTTCGCCAGCGCGGTTTAAGCGCACAGACCATCCAGTTCTGGCGTTTGGGCTATGCACCGGAAGACTGGCAGCATCTGGAAAAAGCCTTTCCACAAGATATTGAAGGTTTAAAACTGCTGGGGCTAATTCGTACCAGCGATTCCGGCCGTGATTTTGACCTGCTACGTGACCGGGTGATTTTCCCGATCCGCGATCACAAAGGGCGTGTGGTCGGTTTTGGTGGCCGTGCGCTCAATGATGAAATCAAGCCGAAATATATCAACTCGCCCGATTCGGAAGTCTTCCATAAAAACCAGCTGCTGTATGGCCTATACGAAGGCCGCAAGCAGAAAGCCCAGGACTGGCTGATGGTGGAAGGCTATATGGATGTGATTGCGCTGCAGCAATATGGCATTTATGGCGCCGTGGCAACGCTGGGGACTGCCAGTAATACCGAACACCTGAATATTCTGTTTAAGCAGAACTCACGCATTACCATTGCCTTTGATGGTGATGCCGCAGGTCAGAAAGCAGCACGACGTACGCTGGAAATTGCCCTGCCCCTGCTGAATGATGGCCGTGAACTGAAGTTTTTTGTGCTGCCGGATGATCATGACCCAGACTCGCTGATCCGCCGTGAAGGTATTGAAAATTTCCGCCGCCTGCTCGATCAGGCGCCACTGCTGTCTGATTTTGTGTTTGCGCATTTAAGTCAAAACCATGATATCAGCAAGCCCGAAGGCAAAAGTCAGGTGATGGGCGAGTTAAAACAGCTGACTGAACTGTTACCGAAAACTGGCTCTTACCGTTATCTGCTGCAACAGTTTTTCCGCGAAAAACTCGGCTTTAACCGCAAATGGCAGCCACATACCAATAATGATGCCTCACTCAGCTTTAGCACCAAGGTTGATGCCGAAGAATATGTGGTGGCGATTCTGATCAACCATCCGTATTTATATATTCATTTTGAACCGTTACGCGCACTGATTCCGGCCGATCAGTTACTGGCCAAAATCCTGCAAATCTTTAACGGAATTTTTGATGAATTACCGGATGATCCAGAACTGGCCAAATACTATGTGCTAGGCGCCTGTGCGGCTTATCACTACGAATTACAGCGCATTTTACAGCAGGCCAATGTCGGCGATTACACCACTTCGCCGGAGAAAGCCGATAAGCTGGCCGAAGATTTTTCCATTAAACTACAATACCATTTCTTGCAGCAGAAAATCCGCTCGAAGAAATTTAGCAGTATTGAAGAAATGCGTAATCTGAAACATCAGATTTATCAGATTGATAAAAAACGTTCCCTGACCTTATTGGAAGAATAAGCGGCATTAAAACAATACTGAACCATCACAATGGTTTAGCGTTTAGATTTACGCCGTTTGGCACTGACCTGCTGCAGTTCGCTTTTCAGCATTTCAAAGTATTCCGGATCTTCGGCTTTGGCCGCCTGACGCAGCACAATCGAGGTGGGATGCAGCAATTTCTGGGTCAAACGGTAAGAAAATTCCTGTAACACCTGTGCCGCATTTTCACCTTTGGCAATTCGCGCCATCGCCAGTTGCAGTTCTTCCTGACGTAACGTTTCACCCTGCTCACGATAAGCCTGAATGGTACTGCCGGCACTTTTGACCTTTTGCTGGGTTACCAGTTCGGTCGCCAGCTGATTCACCATCACCTCGGCTTCTACCGCGGCCTGACGACGCTGTGCCAGATTCTCATCAATCACGCTTTGCAGGTCATCGACACCGTATAAATACACACCATCTAGTGATTCGACTTTCGGGTCGATATCACGCGGAACAGCCAGATCGACCAGCAACATCTGCTGGTAACGACGCTTTTTCAGCGCGGCTTTGACTTCTTTATAGCCAATCACCTGATGCAGGCTGCCGGTACAGCTGGAGATCACATCGGCGCGATGCAAATGTTCTGCCAGCTGTTCAAATTCAATAATTTCAACTTCTACCCGATGGGCAATTTCCTGGGCCAGATTTTCAGCACGGGCACGGGTGCGGTTGCAGATCATGACCTTGGCCACGCCCATTTCCGCCAGATGCTTGGCCACCAGACTGTTCATTTCACCTGCCGCCACCACCAGCACGGTCAGCTTGTCCGGATGGCTAAACACCTGTAGCGCCAACTGTGCTACTGCATAGCCCATGGACACCGCATGACTGCCGACTGCTGTTTCAGAACGCACCCGTTTGGCCGCATAAAAGGCGTATTCAAAAATATGGTTTAAATCTTGCGAAACCGTGTGGGCATCTTTGGCCAAAGATAAGGCCGATTTGACCTGCCCCAGAATTTGCGGTTCACCGAGCATTAGGGAATCGAGGCCGCTGGCAACGCGCATTAAGTGGGTGACAGCCTGCGCATTTTCATAGCGATAAACGTGATTTTGTAGTTGTTTGACATCCAGACCATTTACCTGGGCGAGCCAGCCCAGCACCGTGTCTGCATGGTCAGACATGGCGTACACTTCAGTTCGGTTACATGTAGAAACCACCACCATGTCATTTAACAGGTGGCTCTGGCTTTGTTCGGCAAGTAATTGAGTTAACTTTTCAGGGTTAAAAGCAATTTGCTCACGCAATTCTACAGAGGCGGTTTGATGGTTGACACCCAATGCAAAGAAAGACATATCAGATCATCATTTCGCTAAATTTATGCTATTGTGCAATAACGGTGTCATAAAAAGCATTACTTGGATCAAGAAAAATTGCGTCAAACAACCAGCCGGCTTAGCGGCGCGACAATTAAGCAATATTCTACCACAATCTTACTCGTGGGTAGCATGGCTTCTAGTGCTCATATTAGAGCATCTGGAGATTTTTTCCATGCACCTACAAATCTGAATGCCATAAAACAAAGCATGGTGGCGGAATTTGCCCTCGCCTCAAATGACGTGGCCACCGCCTTACATAACTATACTGTACTGGCAATTAAAAGTAATTCAACCAGTATTAAACAGCGCGCACTGAATATTGCACTGGAACACAATGACTTAAATGCAGCTTTGGACATTGCCACCCACTGGGTGATTCAGGAACCGGAAGATGTTCCAGCCCTGTTTTATCTGGCGCATATTGCCCTGAAAGCGCATGAATATGACCTGGCCGCTGAAACCCTGGACAAGATTCTGGCCATTGATGCCACTGCCGATTTAGAACAGATTCTGGCCGGTATTGCCCCGGAGTCGCCAGAAGATCGTGAGTTTCTGATTCAGGCACTACGCACCAGCAAAGAAAAAGATAATCCCTCAATTCTGATTCTGATTGCCGGTTTAAAAGCCCAGAATGGCCAGTTAGAAGAAGCGCTGGAAACGGTCAACCGGGTGCTACGCAAACGTCCGAAAGTGACCGGTTATATCCTGCTCAAAGCCAGCCTGCTAAGTGCGCTGCAAGACTCGAAAGCTGCCCAGGAATGGTATGCCAAATCCAGCCGCAAACATAAAAACAATCTGGAAGTACGTCTGGCTGAAGCCAAATATCTGTTAAAAACCAATCAGCCGGAATTGGCCCTGACCAAACTGGAAGCGATGCTGGAAAAATGGCCAAAGGAAGATGAAGCCCTGTTTCTGGCTGGTCTGACCAGTATTGACTTGAAGCAGTATGAAAAGGCCGAGAAATATCTGGTCGAGTTGCGTTATTCCAACCAGTATCAAAATGAAGCCTATTACTATCTGGCGGTCAATGCCGAGCGTAAACAGCATTTTGAAACCGCCAAAGCCTATTACCGTCTGGTCGATGGCAGCCTGTATACCGTTTCGCGGCGCAGCATGATCAATATTTATAGCCAGCAAAGCCGCCAGCATGAAGCCTTACGCTTTTTAACCCAGGAACGGGTCAATTATCCGCAGCATGCCAGTTTTTTATATCAGGCTCAGGCGGAAATTCTAAAGCGCATGAACAACAAGACTGCCGCCTTAAGACTGCTGGATGAAGCCATCCGCAATTTACCCGATGATCCGGAACTGCTGTATTCAGAAGTGTTGCTGCTAGACCCTTATCAGGACAAAGACAAACTGGATCGTTTACTGAAAAAGCTGTTACAGGTCGAGCCGAACAGTCCGACTTATTTAAATGCCTATGCCTATACCCTGGCGCTGCAAAACCGCCGGCTGGATGAAGCACGCCAGTATGTGGAACAGGCACTGGAATTCGCCCCGGAACAGGCCTCAATTCTGGATACTTTAGGCCTGATCAGCTATCTGCAAAATGATTTTGACACCTCTGCTCAGGTGCTGGAAAAGGCTTTTGCCTTAAGTGCAACAGTCAAAATTGGGGTCCGTTATGCCAAGGCGCTGTATATGCAGGGCAATTTGACAAAATTTAGTCAAGTTTTACAACAACTCCAACAAAAATATCCAAATGATCTGCAATTAGAACAGCTTCATTCGTTATTGTTACCGCAACACAGCCCTCAGAGTTAATACGCATGCAACTTATTTCCAAACTCAGTCTTAGTCTTGTCACGGTCAGCACCCTGGTGCTGGGTGGTTGTCAGCAGTTCACCCAACCGCAAACACCCGCAAGCCCAATGGTTGAGGCAGAAAATCAGTTTCATCTGCAAGGAAAAATCGGGGTACGCACACCACAGCAGTCAGGCAGCGCCTTTTTTAACTGGCTGCAACAGCAGGAACAGTTTGATATTGAACTAAGCGGCATTTTAGGCGTCGGTAAAACACAGATTTCCGGCCAGCCGGGACAAGTCACACTGAATAGCGCCAAAACCGGCACTATTCAGGCAGCAACAGCCGAAGAACTGCTGCAGCGGGCCACCGGCTGGCAAGCGCCAATCAGTCATATCATTGACTGGGTGCAGGCACGTCCGGCCACTACACAGGCCAAAGTCGCTTACGATAGCCAGCGTCGTCCAACCCAGTTTCTAGAAGATGGCTGGACCGTTGATTTAAGCTATAACGAACAGGCGCGTTTGCCAAACCGTTTAATTTTAAAGCAAACATTTGAATCCGGTCAGGAGAACCGTATTACAATGGTGATCCAAAACCGTTAATTTTGTGCTGTCATGATTCGTGTTCCCTCACCTGCCAAACTGAACCTGTTTTTGCATATTACTGGCCGCCGTGAAAATGGCTATCATGAACTGCAAAGCATTTTCCAGCTGATCGATCTCTACGACTGGCTTGAATTTGAGCCATTGGATACAGCCGAGATTCAGATCGACGGTTTAAATTCAGTCGATCTGGAACAGAACCTGATTTATCGGGCGGCGCAGATCTTAAAACCTTTTGCCCAAGCGCCGACCGGTTTAAAAATCCGGCTGGACAAACAGATTCCTATGGGTGCCGGACTTGGTGGTGGCTCATCCAATGCCGCCACCACCCTCATTGTGCTGAACCAACTGTGGCAATGTGGACTCAATTCTGAGCAGCTGGCCGATTTAGGGGTGCAACTGGGCGCCGATGTGCCGATTTTTGTCCATGGCCGCAATGCCTGGGCAGAAGGTATTGGTGAACACTTAACATTCATAGACTTAGAACAAAAACAGTACATAGTGCTAAAACCTGACTGTTTTATCAGCACTCAACTGCTTTTTTCACAAAAAACGTTGACAAGAGATACGAAGCCATCTAAATTTTGCGCCTATCAGTTGAAGCCATCTGATTTCGGAAACAACTTTGAGCCACTGGCCAGAGCCTTATATCCTGAAGTCGATGAAGCCATGCAATATCTGGATCAGTTCGGAGTTGCCAAGCTTACAGGTACAGGTGCCTGTGTTTTTATTGAAGTGACTTCAGAAATGAAGATTGATGAGATTCTGGCTCAGGCACCATGTAAAGCTTACCTGGTCCACAGTTTAGCCGAATCACCATTAATTCATTTCAAAGTTGAATAGGGGTATCGCCAAGTGGTAAGGCAGCGGGTTTTGATCCCGCCATCCGTTGGTTCGAATCCAGCTACCCCTGCCATTTTTCACCTGTAGATGTACTGTATTAGTAGGGGTATCGCCAAGTGGTAAGGCAGCGGGTTTTGATCCCGCCATCCGTTGGTTCGAATCCAGCTACCCCTGCCATCTTACAGTCATCAAATTTAGGGGTATCGCCAAGTGGTAAGGCAGCGGGTTTTGATCCCGCCATTCGTTGGTTCGAATCCAGCTACCCCTGCCATTTTCTCGAAAAAGACAGAGCATTGGTTTGCTGTTCTGCTGTTAATTTACCTTGACATCGACCAGCAAAAATATTAAAGTTCTGCCGCATTAGGGGTATCGCCAAGTGGTAAGGCAGCGGGTTTTGATCCCGCCATTCGTTGGTTCGAATCCAGCTACCCCTGCCATCTATTTCCATACATTCCAACCGCCAAGGGTGCTTCATGCCCAATCTTGTCGTTTTTAGTGGAACTGCGCATCCACAATTCGCCCAAAAAGTCGTAAGCCATCTTCACATTCCTTTAGGTGCTGCCTCAGTCGGTCAATTTTCTGACGGTGAAATTGCTGTAGAAATTACCGAGAATGTACGTGGTAAAGACGTTTTCATCGTTCAGCCTACTTGTGCCCCAACCAATGATAACCTGATGGAAATCCTGGTGATGGCAGATGCATTGCGTCGTGCAAGTGCTGGCCGTATCACTGCCGTGATTCCTTATTTCGGTTATGCCCGTCAAGATCGTCGTCCTCGTTCAAGCCGTGTGCCAATTACTGCAAAAGTGGTTGCAGATATGTTGACCACTGTCGGTATTGACCGCGTGGTGATGATTGACCTGCACGCTGACCAGATTCAAGGTTTCTTCGATATTCCTGTAGACAACATTTACGGTACGCCAGCGCTGCTTGCTGACTTACGCCAGCAGTCACACGACAACCTGATGGTGGTTTCACCTGACGTGGGTGGTGTCGTACGTGCCCGTGCTGTTGCCAAGCAAATGGGGGATATCGACCTTGCGATCATTGATAAACGTCGTCAAAAAGCCAATGAATCACAAGTGATGCATTTGATTGGTGATGTGAAAGATCGTGACTGCGTCATCGTGGATGACATGGTCGATACCGCAGGTACCCTGTGTAAAGCAGCAGATGCACTCAAAACTTTTGGTGCGCGTAAAGTGGTTGCTTATGCTACTCACCCGGTGCTGTCTGGTAAAGCGATTGAGAACTTAAAGAATTCTGTGATTGATGAACTGGTTGTTACTGACACCATTCCATTATCAGAAGAAGCTCAAAACCTTGGCAAGATTCGTCAGGTTTCAGTCGCAAGCATGGTTGCTGAAACAATTCGTCGTATTAACAACGAAGAATCTATTAGCGCAATGTTCGATTCTTATCTATAATAGTGCGCTAAATTTTCAAAAGCCCTGCTTTATGCAGGGCTTTCTATCACCAGATCGGTCGCAGGTCTGGTTTATTTAACCTGAAATAGGATGTCTATCATGGCAAACTTCGTATTAAACGCTCAAGCGCGTGAAGCAGCTAACCAAGGGAAAGGTGCGAGCCGCCGCCTTCGTCACGCTGCTCAAGTTCCAGCTATCATTTATGGTGGCGACGCTGAGCCAGTAGCAGTAACTTTAGAACTTCGTGAGCTTGTAAAAGCTTTAGAAAGCAATGCTTTCTTTGAAGAAGTTGTAGAAATCAAAGTAGGCGACAAAGTTGAAAACGTGAAAATCCAAGCGTTACAACGTCACCCTGCTAAAAACACACCAATGCACGCTGACTTCAAACGCGCATAAGTGTTAATGGTGTAAATTAGTGTCAAATATTTCACTGATTGTTGGTTTGGGCAACCCAGGTGCTGAGTATGCCCAAACCCGCCATAATGCAGGCTTCTGGTTTGTTGAACGCCTTGCAGATCAATATGGCATCTCTTTAAAAGCTGATCCGAAATTCAAAGGCATCAGCGGTCGCGGTAATATTGAAGGTCAGGACGTTCGTCTGCTATTACCAACAACCTTTATGAACCGTTCCGGTCAAAGTGTTGTGCCCTTCGCCAAATTCTATCAAATCGCACCTGAAGCCATGCTGATTGCCCATGATGAACTGGATATGAATCCGGGGATTATTCGCCTGAAAACTGGCGGCGGTCATGGTGGTCATAATGGTTTACGTGACATCGTTCCACACACCGGTCCAAATTTCCACCGTTTACGCATTGGTATTGGTCATCCGGGGTCTAAAGAACGTGTTTCCGGTCATGTGCTCAGCAAAGCCCCAAGCCAGGAACAAGGCTTGATGGACGATGCCCTCAGTCACGCGCTGTCTCGCATGAAATTACTGGTCAATGGCGAGATTCAGCAAGCCATGAACCAGATTAATGCCTATAAACCCAACGAATAACCTAATAATTGTTGAACAATCCTGCTTGCCATCTGGCAAAATTGGGCGCAAAATGCGCTCGTCGGCTGATTCGGTCGCAGTGATTGATTCAACCATAAGATAAAGATCTTAGGTCCACTAAGGAGACGCTAGCCATGCTATCTCGTTTATTAAAATGCAAAATTCACCGTGCTTTCGTGACACATGCGGAACTTCATTATGAAGGTTCATGTGCAATTGATGGCAAACTTATGGATTTAGCTGGCATTCGCGAATACGAAGAAATTCACGTCTGGAACGTGACCAACGGCAAACGCTTTACCACTTATGCGATTCGTGGTGAAGACAATTCAGGCATCATTTCAGTCAATGGTGGCGCAGCACATCAGGCAGATGTCGGCGATATCATCATTATTGCGACTTTCGGTGATTTCACTGAAGTAGAAGCCAATACGCATAAACCACGCCTGGTATATGCCAACCCGGACAACACCGTGAGCCACACCGCCAACTGTATTCCGGTACAAGTCGCTTAAGACCTAAGATCATCCTACGAAAAAGCCCGCACATTGCGGGCTTTTTTATGGCAGAAATATAAGTCATGGGTTACTTAAAACAGATACTGCCCTGCTGTGCTGATTAGTCCATACAGCGCAATCAGAATTAAAAGAGCACCACACAGCGCCAGTACCGGCCGATAACCGCGTGACAGCGTTAAACGGTAAAAACCCAAATACAACAAAGACAAAGTCAGAAAATCCAGTACAATCCAGCTGGCGGTCAGCAGGATTAAGCTGTTATTAAAATGATCGGTGACCTGAATAAATTGCGGGAAAAAGGCACTAAAAAACAGAATATCTTTCGGATTGGAAATCCCGACCAGAAAACCCTGCCGAAATCCGCCTACAGCGCTGGCCGTCTCCTGTTTCGGTCCGGCCGCTGCCCGGCTTTCCTTGAGAATGTCCACCCCCAAATAGGCAATATAGACACAGCCTAGCAGCTTAATTAAATCCAGCCAGAAGGCCTGAATATTGAAGATGCCTTTTAAAATCAGCACCGAGCAGGCAATTAACAGCAAAGAAGCTAAATTAGTCCCGACAATGGTCTGAAACGCCCGCCGGTAACCACCTTTGAGTCCGGCACCAATCACCAGCATCATCACCGGGCCTGGGGTGGCAATCATGATCACCACCGCCAGACAGTACAACAGATATTCAGCCATATTGATCATCTGTGGTACTCCTGCGCTACTCTTGCTTAAACCTTAGGATGAAAAACTAGTCATCCTCTTCCAGACTGACTTTTAATAAATGCTGGCTAATGCCATCGGCACGTAAAAATGCCAGGTCATAACTCGCAGTCGCCAGTGCCAGTACCCGACGCTCAAATTCCTGCCACAGTGGTTTAACCTGCGCGGCCTGAATACCAAGACCACTGTCATCGGCCAGATGCTTGTTTTTTTCACATAATTTGAGCGCATGATATAACTTGCGGCCTGCGCTGGCATCAGGACGTAAACGCACCCGCTTCGACAGCACAAAATGCTCTACCTGCGGCAAACGGGAAAATGGCAACATTGGTACCAGAATCTGGTCCAACTGGGCATCCAGACGCTGCCAGACAGCCGTTTGCTGTTCGGAGGTATAGCCATTCCAGCGTATCACTTCATGATTAAAACGACGACAACCACGACACACTGAATCACCAAATACCGTAGAGCAGCGGCCTGCACACGGGGTCAATGAGGCGATTCGACGATCCGTACTCAAAATATACTCCAGAAAAGCGCAGTAATGCCGGCCTGAATGCGGCCGTATTACTTTTGGTAAAATCATAGGCGAGGATAGGCATCATAGCCGACTCTATCGCAGATTTAAAACCATATTTCTGTTCTGGATTTCTCGCTATCTGGGCACTTTCACGCTAAAATATGCCCCTCAAATTTTTTATATCACATTGGAGTACTCCATGAACGCTACTGTAGAACAGCTTGCACCTGTAGAACAGCAAGCGACCTCTGGTTGGGTTGTTGCCGCACTTTATCAATTCAAAGAAGTTCAAGATCCTGCGGATCTACAACAACGTCTTTTAGACTTGGTAAATAGCATCAACCTGTGCGGTACTCTCATTGTGGCGGGTGAAGGGATTAATGGTACGGTGGCGGGCGACCGCGAAGCCATTGATCAGGTACATCAGTTTCTTTTGAACGAAGGCTTTAGCGCGATGGAATATAAAGAGTCGCACAGCGCCGACAAGCCTTTCCGTAAAATGAAAATCAAGCTGAAAAAAGAAATTGTGACTTTGGGTGTAGAGGTCAAACCACGTGATCTGGTCGGCCATTATCTGGACCCGAAAGAATGGAACGAACTGATTGCACGTGATGACGTAATTTTAATTGATACCCGCAATGACTATGAATACAAGGCCGGGACTTTTAAAGGCGCGATTGATCCACAAACTGAAACCTTCCGTGAATTTCCAGACTATGTGAAAAAAGAACTGGAACAGCACAAAGACAAGAAAATTGCCATGTTCTGTACCGGTGGGATTCGCTGTGAAAAATCCACTTCGTTATTGCTACAAGAAGGCTTCCAGGAAGTTTATCATCTGAAAGGCGGTATTTTGAAATACCTCGAAGAAACCCCGGCAGAAGAAAGCCTGTGGGAAGGTGAATGTTTCGTATTTGATGGTCGTACTGCGGTTACGCATGGTGTGGAAGAAGGTCAAAATACCAAGTGTCATGCCTGTGGTTGGCCTTTACTGCCAGAAGAAGTGGCAGAACCAAGCTATGAACACGGCGTATCTTGTAAATACTGTATTGATAAAACCACAGAAAAACAGAAAGCCGGCTTCCGTATGCGTCAATCTCAGATTGCAGCGGCAAAACGCAAACGTCTGTAATAATGTAAACCAGTACAAATAATTTTACAAAAAGCCCTATTTATAGGGCTTTTTTTACGTCTATTCACATACCAGAATCAATTCAATACCAAAGCACCCTCTGGTACTAACAGAAGCCAGTCATGCTTAGGCTAAACTCCAAATCACAACAAAAACAATGCAGTTTTATTTTGACGTACAGATTCTCACCCATGGACAAGGATTGACTTATGCAAAGAACGATAACAACACGCTATAAACACCAATTCCGTACTGCCTTACTGCAACGAGCGCATCAGCAGCAAGATCTGCAATTGCACCACCTGAAACAGCAGCTTGAACAGCGTTCACACTTGTTTATTGTGGGGTTTGGCACCGTGCTCGGCGCGATTCTGGCAATGTTTATTGCCTATCACCTTTCCAATATCTGGAGTGGTTACCTGATTGTCGCTGTCTTGCCGCTGCTGGTGGCGTATGGGCTTCGAAAAGTCTATGTGCACACCCTGTCGCATACCGCTGAGGAAGATTTTTAGTTACGTTTCAGCTCTTTACTGAAAAACCAATCCTCTTTAGCATGAAGGTCTAATTTTTAGGCCTTCTTGACTTTATGAACCTGACCGAATGGATTATTTCCATTATGGAACAGCTAGGCTACTTCGGTATTGCCCTGCTTATGTTTCTGGACAACGTATTCCCCCCTATTCCTTCCGAAATTATTATGCCTTCTGCTGGTTATTCGGCCTCACAAGGTGAATTACTGTTTGTTGGTGTCGTGATTGCCGGCTGTTTCGGTTCGCTACTGGCAGCGGCCTTGCTGTACTGGATCGGCTATAAATTCGAACATGATGCAATTTTCCGCTTTGTCGACCGCTACGGCAAATACCTGTTCCTAAAATCGGCCGATGTCAAAAAATCACTGGACTGGTTCGAGCAGTATGGACATCGCATTGTCTTTGCCGGACGCATGATTCCGGCGGTACGCTCTTTAATTAGTATTCCCGCCGGCATGAGCCGGATGCCCTTCTGGAAATTCATGTTCTACAGCAGCCTCGGCACCATCATCTGGACCACTTTTCTGGCTGCGGTCGGGTTTTATTTTGGCGAAAATCAGGCGCTGATGCAGAAAATTTTTAGCCAGGTCGGCTATGTCATTATTGCGATTGTGATTGCGATTATCGGCTGGATTCTATACCGTAGGTATATGCGTAAACGCGCTTCGTGATGTGCATTGGCCGAGCTACAGGCCAAACTTGGGGATTCAATGAAACACTATTTGCTGCATTTGACTGCGGTCTACAGCATTGCGCTGGTCCTGCTGACCATGGTTCTAGTTTATGGTTTAAATCTTGGGGTATTAACCCTTTTTCCAACACTGGTGGTGGTCGCGCTGATCAATGCCAAACATTTTGTAAAACGTGAAAAACGCCTGCCGACCTCAGATGAAAGAATTCAGCTGATTTGGGGCAGCAGTGCCGTGGCCATCATTATTGGCAGCCTGTTTATCTTTTTTATGGTGCTGATGAACCCCTATGCAGAGCAGATTATTCAATCGGCTGAGAAAATGGGACTGGCCCTCATGGCAGTGTTGATGCTATGTATGGTCGCCATCCATGGTGCGGTATTTTATGCCGCCTATGTCTGGTATGCCGCTTATTGCGCCAAACAGTAGTTAGCAATTTCAAACACTAATCAAATATGCTTTAGAAATTCTGTTGTGCAGATGGGTGACTTCCGGACAGCGCATCTGCATAGAAAATTTAACCGTATGTAAGTAAGCCCTGCTTTTCGTCACCAGAAACCGACATAAGTTATTTATCTTAACGTGAAAGGTGCAATTCTCCTGCCCGCGCCGGGTGCTGTCTGATCTAAGTTAAACCTCAAGAGATCCGCTTGATCTTAATTTTTTGATTCATTTTACTTAGATCATCATCAGACCCAAGAGGATGCAGACATGACGAATCCAGAAATAGAAACCCAGCGCCAGCAGGAACAAAAACGCGAACAGGTCAAACAGCTGCCAAAACAGCAGCAGCAACAGCTGAATGCCAACCCGAAAACCGGTGAAACCGGCACCCATCCGGTAGGCACCGGTGTCGGTGCGGTCGGCGGTGCAGCTACAGGTGCCGCAGTCGGGGCCACCACCGGCCCGATTGGCGCAGTGGTCGGAGGTACCATTGGTGCCGTGGTGGGCGGCCTGGTTGGTAAAACCGCTGCAGAAGCCGAAAACCCGACCGAAGGTGATGAAGATATTTACTGGCGTGAACACAGCCAGAGCCAGCCTTACTATACCAGCCTGCAAAACACACATCCGGACTTAAGCTATGAGCGCGATTATCAGGCCGCCTATCGGGTCGGTTATGCCCAGCGCTCACGCTATGAACCGGGTACACGCTTTGAAGATGTAGAACCCGATTTACGCAGCGAATGGGAGTCCACCAAGGGCGATACCCGTTTGGCCTGGGAAGATGCCAAACATGCGGTGCGTGATGCCTGGAACCGTATGACCCGCTAATGTAATCCGGCTATAAAAAAACACCTCCGAGGAGGTGTTTTTTTATTTATTCGGTTTGCATCAGTTTGGAGTATGATACATCAAATACAGTTCATTAAGGTTGTCCGGAATTTCTTCCGCCAGCTCATCCATTAACTGACCATTACGACGGAAGCTTTCCATTTGCGGGTCTTCTTCATCAATGCCGCTAAACACCATGATTGGTAAAGTCAGATCTACCAGCTGTTCTTCAAATTCTGGCGTGAACCAGGCTTCTTCATTCAGGAACATGGCATCCACAAAGCCCACACTCCAGTCGCCCAAGCTTGATTCTACATCTGCTTCTTCAATTTCGAATGGAAATTCAATGCCTTCTTCATTGGCCAGGTTTTGACGAATGGATTCGAGCCAGGTTTTCACCTGCGCTACGATTTCTGCCGGCACTTTTTTCTGGTTGCCTTCAAACAGTTCATCCAGCCATTGGTCAAATTGCGGGCCGACTGCAATGGCACACAAAAAACCATGAGTGGCAGCAAAATCTAGACCGTATTCGTTCTGGTCACCATCTAGATATTCACTCAACAGGTCTAAATCTAAAGCACTCATCTTAAATCCAAAAATCGTCTATACAAGGTATAGCATAGCATTTTCCGAAGACTTTACTGAACCCAAATTTCAGTCATCTTCGTCGTCAAAATCATCTTCGTCGAAGTCATAATCAAAATCCTTGAGATCACGCTCCAGTCGACGCTGTGCCAGCAGATCATCAATCAGGCGACGTTTTTCTAACGATTCTTTCGCACTGATTTTACCTGCCGCTTCATCGAAGCTGACATCATCATCACCGTAGTTATCATCTAGTTCAAAATCTGTTGAAGACACTAAAACTACCTCAGAATGAAAAAATGTGAATGGGTTTAGCCGCTATTTATCTGCCTTTGAAAAAGTTGTCAAGTTTTATTTATATTTTTTGTTTTTCCCGACTATTTTTGGCTTGTATTTCGCGCTAAAATTTGTGTATTTATGAAGACCTTATCTGAATAAGTATAGTTTAAAGCATATGACAAGAATATTTCGCGGACAAAACGGATGCCAGACTTGAAAACCGGGCAAGATGCCCCATATTCCTATTCAGTTTTGCTTTCAAACATTTTTATAAAATCATGCTTGATTGATCAAATCAGAAACTTTTACAGCAAATTGTGCTATCATGCACGGTTTTTCACTGCCACAGATTCAACGAAGAGTAAGCAAAGATGAGCGATATGACTTCCCCTACTTCGCAAGTAGCGGCTCTGATTAGCCGAGGCAAAGAGCAAGGTTACCTAACTTATGCCGAGGTTAACGATCATCTCCCAGACTCAATCACGGAAAGCGAACAGATTGAAGACATCATCCAGATGCTTCAGGACGTGGGCATTCCTGTGCATGAACGTGCACCTGAATCTGATGATGCGATGTTCGAAGACACCACAGAAGCTGCAGATGAAGTCGCTGAAGAAGAAGCAGCGGCAGTACTGGCTTCTGTAGAAAATGAGCCTGGCCGTACCACGGACCCTGTGCGTATGTATATGCGTGAAATGGGGACCGTTGAGCTGTTAACGCGAGAAGGCGAAATTAGTATCGCGAAACGTATTGAAGAAGGCATCCGTGATGTGCTGCATTCAATTGCGTACTGGCCAAATGCCGTTGAAGTGGTTCTACAAGAATACAAAGATTATGAAAATGGCGAACGCCGCCTGGCCGATCTGCTTTCAGGTTACTTAGATCCGGAAACCGATGAAGAAATTCCGGAAGTGCTGGAAGATGAAGCCGTGCTCGACGATGAAGAAGAATCGAGCAGCAAGAGCACCAAAACCAAAGATGTCAAACTTGATGACGACGATGAAGAAGAAGAGTCAGAATCGGATGATGATTCTGAAGCGGATTCTGGTCCGGACCCTGAAATTGCCAAAGTACGTTTTGCCGAGCTGACTGAAGCCTGGAAAAACACCAAAGACGTCATTGCAAAGCATGGCCGTAACAGCAAAGAAGCGGAAGCTGCGTTACAGGCTCTGGCCAGCGTGTTCATGATGTTCAAATTTGCGCCGCGCCTGTTTGATATTATTTCAGAAATGATTCGTGGCACGCATGACCAGATTCGTGCAGCAGAACGTGAAGTGATGCGTTATGCAGTACGTCGTGGCCGTATGGACCGTACCCAGTTCCGTACGACTTTCCCGGGTCAGGAATCTAATCCGGCATGGTTAGACGAACAGATTGCCAAAGCTCCTGCAGAGATGAAAGGCTACCTGGAAAAAGTGCGTCCTGACGTACTGGCCTTCCAGCAAAAAATTGCTGACATCGAAAAAGAGCTGGGTCTGAATGTTAAAGATATTAAAGACATTGCCAAACGTATGGCGGTGGGTGAAGCCAAAGCACGTCGTGCCAAGAAAGAAATGGTCGAAGCCAACTTGCGTCTGGTGATCTCGATTGCCAAGAAATACACCAACCGCGGCTTGCAGTTCCTGGATCTGATTCAGGAAGGTAACATCGGCCTGATGAAAGCGGTAGACAAGTTTGAATACCGTCGTGGTTACAAGTTCTCGACTTATGCGACTTGGTGGATTCGTCAGGCGATCACCCGTTCGATTGCCGATCAGGCACGTACCATCCGTATTCCGGTACACATGATTGAAACCATTAACAAGATTAACCGTGTTTCTCGTCAGTTGTTGCAGGAAATGGGCCGCGAACCGACACCGGAAGAACTCGGTGAACGTCTGGAAATGGACGAAGTGAAGGTACGTAAAGTCCTGAAAATTGCCAAAGAACCGATTTCCATGGAAACGCCAATTGGTGATGATGAAGATTCGCATTTGGGTGACTTTATTGAAGACAGCAACATCACCTCTCCAGTCGATGCAGCGACTTCAGAAGGCTTAAAAGAAGCAACACGCGAAGTGCTGGAAAACCTGACTGAACGTGAAGCCAAAGTCCTGAAAATGCGTTTTGGTATTGATATGCCAACCGATCATACTCTGGAAGAAGTCGGTAAGCAGTTTGATGTGACCCGTGAACGGATCCGTCAGATTGAAGCCAAAGCCTTACGTAAATTACGTCACCCTTCCCGCTCTGAACACCTGCGTTCATTCCTGGAAAACGACTAAGTCAGCAGCGGCTTGAATTGGGATCAATCCATCCCCATTTAAGTAGCAATGCCAAAACGCCTGCGCCTTGCAGGCGTTTTTCAATCTTTTGAGGTAATTATGATTGACCGCACTCCCTCTCGTGAATTACAAGAGCATCTTTGGGTTTTTCCGATGGATTACCCGATTAAACTGATTGGTCTGGCCGGTGCAGAGCTGCGTCAAGCGGTGAACGATATTTTCGTGAAACACTTCCCGGACTTTGATGGCGACAAAATGACCGTGACCCCGTCGCGTACCGGTAAATACCACTCGATTACCGCACAGCTGCGTTTCGAGGAGCTGGAACAGGTGCATGCGGTCTATGCCGATTTAGCTGCCTGCCCGCTGATTAAAACCGCGCTTTAAGTTTCAAAAAAAACACGCTTCATGCGTGTTTTTTTATGGCGTGCCGTGCAAGCGCAGTAATTTAAAGCAGGCACACTCCTATTCCTATTCTGAATCATTATAATTCACATCAGCAGATTTCATTTTTAAGGACGCAGCCTGTGACCGATGCGCTTCAAAAACCGACCCTCATTATTCGCCAGTATTCGCAATTAACACCGTATCAAGACCGCTTTTTAGAGATGAAGCAGTTGACTGAACAGCGTGATGCCAATACCCCCGATGAGCTCTGGATTTTGCAGCATCATGAGGTGCTGACCCAAGGTCAGGCCGGCAAGGCAGAACATATTCTGATTCCCAGCCATATTCCGGTGGTACAAACCGACCGTGGTGGACAGGTGACCTGGCATGGTCCGGGCCAGCTGGTGGCGTATTTCCTGTTTGACCTGAACCGTTTGGGCTGGAATGTCCGCACGCTGGTATCGTATGCCGAAAACCTGATGATTGCGCTGCTCAAAAAATATGGTATTGAAGCTTATGCCAAAGCAGATGCGCCGGGTGTCTATGTCGCGGAGCGTAAAATTGGCTCATTGGGCTTTAAAATCCGCAAAGGCCGTAGTTACCATGGACTAGCGCTGAATATTGACTGTGATTTGAGTGGTTTTCAAACCATTAACCCCTGTGGGTATGCCGGTCTGGAAATGGTGCGCATTCAGGATTTAGTCCCAGACTATCCATCGTTTGAAACTTTATGCCGAGATATCATTGAAACTTTAGAGCACAGTGGTTACTTTAGTGAGGTTCAAACCATTCAAGCCTAAATGACTTTACTTTTGAATAAGAAATAAATTAGAGTATTTACTCTAAACCCAATAATAGATGTTAACAAAGGGACTCAGCGAGTGATTTCAAGCAAAACCGTGAAGCCCGCTTTGCAACAGGCCTATGTCAAACTCATGATGGATGTGATTGGCAGAGGTCTGGTGATGGCAAGCCAGGTCGATCAAGAAATAAAACAGGAAGTTGCAAAGTTTCCCGCAAATTTTATCCTGTCCATGAAAGTGTTTCCCAATGGACCTGCGTTCATTGCCCGGGTGACTGAAGATCATCAGCTCGAACTGCTGCCTGAACTGGATGGCAAACCCGATCTGGTCATTACCTTCAAGCATCTGACCCATGCCTTTTTGGTGTTCTCGTTTCAGGAAAGTACGGCACAGGCCTTTGCCCATGACCGCATGATTGCCGATGGTGACCTGTCTTATGCCATTCGTCTGGTGCGTTGCCTGAACAAAATGGAAGCCCTGATTTTGCCTAAACTGCTGGCAGAGCTGGCCGTCAAACAATACCCATCCGAACTTAACTTAAAAGAAAAACTCAGCGGAGCTGCCCATATTTACCTGAAAGTGGCTCAGTCCTATTTCCAACGGAGTGCATAACATGGCGAAGCCTTATTACGAATTTTTTTGTCCAGTCAAAGTCATTGCCGGCAATGCCGCACTGGAACACATTCCGTTTGAATTGGTGACTTTAGGTGCGAAACGCCCGCTGATCATTACCGACAAAGGCGTCCGTGGTAACAACCTGCTGGCCCCGGTTGAAGCGGCTTTTGAATCGACCGATGCTGAAATTGGCTATATTTTTGATGATGTGCCACAGGATTCAAGTCTGGACACGGTACGTAAAGCGGCGCAGCTGTATCGTGACCACAACTGTGATGCCATTATTGCTGTCGGCGGCGGTTCGGTGATTGACACCTCTAAAGCTACCAATATTCTGGTGACGGAAGGCGGCGATGACCTGCTGAAATATTCCGGTGCGCACAATCTGCCAAAACCATTAAAGCCCTTCTTCGTGATTCCGACCACTTCAGGCACCGGTTCAGAAGTCACCATGGTCGCGGTGGTGTCAGATACTGAAAAGAATGTCAAAATGCCATTCGCCTCTTATTACCTGATGCCGCATGCCGCGATTCTGGACCCGCGCATGACCCAGACCCTGCCACCGCATTTAACGGCAATGACAGCTATGGATGCCATGACCCATGCGGTTGAAGCTTATAGCTGCATGGCCTCGAATCCGATTTCGGATGCCTATGCCACCGCCGCGATCAAGAAAATCAGCAATAACCTGTTTAAAGTGCTGGACAATCCAAGCGATGCCTATGGCCGTCTGGAACTGGCACAGGCCTCGACCATGGCTGGTATTGCCTTCTCCAATTCGATGGTGGGTCTGGTACATTCCCTCGGGCATGCCTTAGGTGCAGTGGCTCATCTGCCGCATGGACTGTGCATGAACCTGTTCTTACCCTATGTGCTGGAATACAACAAAGATGTCAATGGCGACAAAATTGCCGAACTGCTGCTGCCATTGGCCGGCCCGGATATTTATGCCCAGACTCCGGCGCATCTGCGTGCCGATAAAGCCATTGCTACCCTGCTGACCATGCGCGACCGTCTGTATGCCATGACCAAATTGCCACGCACCTTGAGTGAAACCGGCAAGGTTACAGAAGCACAGCTGGATGAAGTGGCCGAAAAAGCCCTAAACGATGGCTCGATCATTTACAACCCGAAAGAAGCCAGTCTGGAAGATTTGAAATCTATCTTAAAAAAGGCTTGGTAATTTCCAGCAAATAGGCGAATATAGCCAAAATTTCTAGAAGCCTGATGTTTTTTTAAGCATCAGGCTTTTACTATACCCAAGAAAAAGTTCTTATTTATTCAGATGATTGGCATATTTTCTGCTAAAAATTTCTGAAAAAGTTACTGACAAAAGCAACCATTTTGGAGTAGATTGGCGGACTTTTGTTTTATTGATAGGGGGGATCGTTCGTCTCAAACGATCCTTAGGAACATGACTGATCCTTGATCAACGATTAAGAGGATAACGCCGTTGACAAATATCTCTGGGACTCAATCGGCAGCTAAACTGCAAAAAACGCTAGGGCTCTGGCACATCATTATTATTGGTTTAGCATATATTCAGCCAATGACCTTATTTGACACTTTCGGTTTAGTATCGGAAGAAAGTCATTTTCATGTACCCACCTCGTATATTTTTGCCTTGGTTGCAATCTTGCTGACCTCGTTAAGCTATGGTCACATGATTCGCCGCTACCCATCTTCGGGTTCTGCCTATACTTATGCGCAGAAATCCATTCACCCCAATGTCGGCTTTATGGTGGGCTGGTCGTCCTGGCTCGACTACCTGCTGTCGCCAATGGTGAATATTATTCTGGCCGTGATTTATCTGGAAGCGCTGTTCCCGGATGTCAATCATTGGGTCTGGGTCATTGTGCTGACCGCGTTTATGACCGGAATCAACCTGCGCGGTGCGCGTTTTGTCGCCAACTTCAACAGTCTGATTGTATTTATCCAGCTCCTGGTCATCGCGATCTTTACCTGGATGGTATTTACCAAACTGCAGGCCGGTTTTAATGCCGATGGCCCGATTAGTGCCGAACAGCGTTATCAGCTCTGGAGCCTGGAACCATTCTGGAATGAGCTGACCTCAGTCGGTGCGCTGATTACCGGTGCTACCTTACTGTGCTTCTCCTTCACCGGTTTTGACTCGTTAAGCTCGCTGGCAGAAGAAACCAAAGATACCGAAAAGACCCTACCAAAAGCGATTTTCCTGACTGCGTTAATTGCCGGGATCATCTTTATTGTCAGCACCTACTTCATGCAGATTTACTTCCCGAATGAACCGGGCAGCTACTTCAAAAATATTGCTGAAACTCAGCCAGAAATTCTGATGCTGGTGGGTGGTTCACTGTTCCAGTCCTATGTACTGACCTTTGCAATTGTAACGGTGATGGCTTCGGGTATTTCTGCACATGCTGGTGTATCCCGCTTAATGTACGTGATGGGCCGTGATGGCGTGATTAACAAGAAAATCTTTGGTCATATCAGCCCTCGTAACTTCACACCGTCTTATAACATTCTGATTGTGGGTGCGGTGGCCTTAACTGCGGGCTTTATGGATCTGGATTTCGTGATTTCCCTGATCAGCTTTGGTGCCCTGACTGCATTCAGTTTCGTTAACCTGTCAGTCATTTCACGCTATGCGCTGCGTGATGGACGTACCCGCAACGTTAAAGATATTCTGAACTTTGTGGTGGTGCCGCTTTGTGGTTTTATCGCGGTGTTTGCACTGTGGCTTGAGGTTGATGAAACATCATTGAAATATGGTTTATGGTGGGCAATGGCCGGTATTTTATACCTGGGTTATAAAACCAAAGGCTTTAAACACCCTGCGCCACAACACAATGAATTTGACGATAAACTCTAAGTTTAAGTCATTTAAAAAGGTGCTTCGGCACCTTTTTTTGTTTCTACGTTTCAGGTCAGGTTTTGACGGCTTGATCCTGCTCACTGAAAAATAATTCATCATAAAAAAACCAAGATCAGTGATCTTGGTTTTTTTATTCATCTTGATGGTCTGCCCTAGCTTAAAGGCTGAAAACCCTGCTGACGCCAGGCTTCATAGACAATGACCGCTGTGGCATTCGACAGGTTTAAACTGCGAGAATTTTCTGCCATCGGCAAGCGAATCCAGTGCTCTTGTGGGAACATCAAACGCACATGCTCAGGCAAACCGCGGGTTTCTGGTCCCATCAACAAGGCCACAGGACGGTTTAAATCCGAAGTATGCGGGGTTTCTGTCCCCTTGGTGGTTAATGGATACACCGCATCCACGCCTATGCCTTTGCTGGCCAAATTGGCCAGACAGTCTTCAATTGAATCCCACAGTTGCATCCGTGCCCATTCGTGGTAATCCAGACCGGCACGTTTCAGCTTTTTATCATCCAGCTCAAAACCCAGGGGCTTGACCAGATGTAACTGAGCACCGGTATTGGCACAAAGCCGGATAATATTACCGGTATTGGCAGGAATTTCAGGCTCATATAACACAACGTGGATCACTTTTTACTCACTATCTGGTTGATTTAAGCAATTAAACTTTCTTGATGGGACAAGGATGCTGTCAGGGTTAAAGCGCTACGCAGTATTGCCCTTTTGCATCTCCGGCAACCATGATTCATCATAGCTGCCACTTGACAGGCGCAGCCTTCGTCTTGCGCTCGGGCAACACGTTGTGTTGCTTTATCCTCGCTCATGCCATTGCAGTTGTTCGCGCAGCTTCACCACTTCACCAATAATGGTCAGAGTGGGTGCCTGAATTTGATGTTCAGTAACTTTAGATGCAATATCCGCCAAAGTCCCGACCACCACTTTCTGCTCCGGTGTGGTGCCTTTAGACACCAAGGCCACTGGCATATCCGGACGCTGGCCATGGGCAATCAGTTTCTGGCAGATTTTTTCCAGTCCCACCAGTCCCATATACAGCACCAGAGTCTGGTTTTCATAGACCAGCTCGCTCCACGGCAGTTCCGGTGAACCTTCTTTTAAATGCCCGGTCAGGAAACGTACGCTTTGCGCATAGTTGCGATGGGTTAAAGGAATACCGGCATAAGCTGAACACCCCGATGCTGCGGTAATGCCCGGCACCACCTGAAAAGCCACGCCTGCAGCAAACAGCTCTTCAATTTCTTCACCGCCACGGCCAAAAATAAACGGATCACCGCCTTTTAAACGACAAACACGTTTACCTTCCTGCGCATACTTGACTAGCAAGGCATTAATGCCCTCTTGTGGCACAGCATGGTTGGAACGTGCTTTCCCAACATAAATTTTTTCAGCATCACGGCGGCACAATTCCATAATCGGATCGGACACCAGACGATCATAAATCACCACATCGGCCTGCTGCATCAAGCGCAGTGCTTTTAAGGTCAACAGCTCCGGATCACCCGGACCGGCACCGACCAGATACACTTCGCCTTTTGGCGTGGTCCATTCCTGCAAGGCCTGCTCAATCAAACGATTGGCTTCTTGCAGATTGTCATTAAAGACCTGCTCTTTAAGCGGACTGGCATACAGGTTTTCCCAGAAAATCCGGCGTTCATCCGGATTCTGGATTTTGGCCTTAACCGCAGCACGCCATTGACCGGAAAAACTCGCCAGTTTGCCCATGCCATGCGGAATACTGGTTTCCAATTGGGTGCGAATCTGGCGCGACAACACCGGTGATGCACCATTCGTGGCCACTGAAATCAGCAAAGGTGAACGGTCGACAATGGCCGGCACCATAAAGCGGCAATGTGGCGGATCATCGACACTATTGACCAGCACATTTTCAGCTTCACAAGCCTCAAACACCTGACGGTTGATTGCTGCATCATCAGTGGCGGCAATCACCAGACGATACTGGCGCAGCGGAATTTCAGTATTGAAGGCAGCAGCCTCATAATGCCCCTGGCTCTGCTGAACCAGTTCCAGTAAAGCGGCATCAATGTCCGGCGCCACCACATCAATAATAGCGCCTGCTTTTTGCAGTAAACCGGCTTTACGGTAGGCAATATGGCCGCCACCGACAATCAGACAGCGTTGCTGTTGCAACTTTAACGAGATTGGAAAAATATCCACACACTACCTCAGTAATTTAGTTCTGATTGTCTTAAGCAAATTTTGTGCACAAATTGGTGCATCCTGTACATCGACCTGAATTTAGTCGATATATTCTGCACCACCCATGTACGGACGTAGCACTTCAGGCACTTCAATTGAGCCATCCGCGCGCTGATAGTTTTCCATCACGGCCAATAAGGTGCGTCCAACCGCCAGACCTGAACCATTCAAGGTATGGACAAATTCAGTTTTCTTCTGGTCAGCACGATAACGCGCTTTCATACGACGCGCCTGGAAATCCCCCATGTTGGAACACGAAGAAATTTCACGATAGGTATTCTGACTTGGCACCCACACTTCCAGGTCATAGGTTTTGGTCGCACCAAAGCCCATATCACCACCACACAGGATGATTTTACGGTACGGCAAGCCCAGCGCCTGCAAAATGCCTTCTGCATGACCGGTCAACTCTTCCAGTGCCTGCATAGAATCTTCAGGTTTAACGATTTGCACCATTTCTACTTTATCAAACTGGTGCTGACGGATTAAACCACGCGTATCACGACCATAAGAACCAGCTTCACTGCGGAAACATGGGGTATGCGCAGCATATTTCAGCGGTAAACGGTCCGCATCAATAATTTCGTCACGGACAAAGTTGGTGACTGGCACTTCCGCGGTTGGAATTAAATAGAACTCTTTTTCACCTTGCAGCTTAAACAGGTCTTCTTCAAATTTTGGTAATTGACCGGTACCACGTAAAGAATCGGCATTGACCAGGTACGGTACATAGGCTTCGGTATAGCCATTTTTCAGGGTATGCGTATCCAGCATAAACTGGGTTAAAGCACGTTGCAGACGCGCCAATGGCCCTTTTAAAACGCTAAAGCGAGAACCGGTCAGCTTGGTCGCGGTTTCAAATTCTAGACCACCCATCCATTCGCCTAAGTCGGTATGATCTTTGATTTCAAAATCAAATTCGCGTGGTGTACCCCAGGTCAGGATTTCCACGTTATCGGCTTCATCTTTACCTTCCGGCACAGATTCATGTGGCAGGTTAGGAATAGTCAGTGATTTGGTTTCAATTTCCGCCTGTAATTCATTTAAAGCCACTTCGGCTGCTTTAATTTCATCACCAATGGCTGACATACGTGCCATGATTTCTGAAGCATCACCACCGGCTTTTTTAATCTGACCGACCTGTTTGGCACCGGCATTACGCTCGGCCTGTAGAGCTTCCGTTTTGGACTGGATTTCTTTACGGCGAGCTTCCAATGATGCCCATTCTTCTACATTGAGTTGCACACCACGTTTTGCCAAGGCTAAATTTACAGCCTCAATATTATTTCTGAGTAATTTCGGGTCGATCATAGCCAATCTTTTGTAAAGAAAAAAACTGGCTATAGTGTAAGCGCTTCGGGTTAAAAAATACAGTAATCCGCTTCACGGCTGGGGCTTATTACAGCAATCTGGCGCAGTTTTTTCACAATTTACTGGGCCGGATACTTCGGCAAACTTGGCAGATATTCAGCTTTAATCAGTTTGTCCACCGCATAATACGGCAGCTCCAGTTCCGGCATGCCTTCTGCATAGGAAGCCAGCTCATACAATGGATAGACAAACACCAGACCATTGGCACCATAATAGAAATTGTCACTCAGTCGCAGTTTGTCACGCTGGATGTCGTGCTCATTCAGCCAGTTGTAATTATGGTTAAACAGTTCTTGTACTAGTTTGGCTTCACTATTCGGCAGTAGAATATCCTGCAAGGCCAGACGTTTCTTGCTGTTTAAATCAAAGGTCACAAATTCCTGATGATGCATACCATGCGCCGCCCCGGCCGGATAACTATAGCTTTGCATGCTAAAGGTAGCCAGACGGCCATGCTGGCCAATATAACGTACATAGGTAGAACTCAGGCTAAGACGGTTAGGCTCCTCTGTGCTATTGGCCTCTGATGCTGACGATGCTGACGATGCTGACGATGCTGACGCAGTAGAAGCGGCATCTTCACTAAATGCAATCGGGTCAGCCTTTTTAATCCGCTGCATAAAATACGCATTGATCCACGGCACATTGGTATTGACCGTCTGAATATCGTATTCGGTACAGCCCTCTTCATCACAGCGCTGCTGCTGTTTCAATTCCACCGGCACCACTTTGGCCTGAATCACGGGAATGGCAGCTGCCTGAGTCTGACTTTGCTCGGCCTCCACCTGAGGTGCGGCATCCTGCTTCGGCTGACAGGCGCTTAACATTAATGCCGTGGTCAGTGCGATGGTCGTGGTGAGCAGATTTGATTTCAGATGTTGCATTGCATTTTCCCTATGTTCATGCTGCAATTTTCAGCAGTTTTCACCCCGCAAAGGCGTTGTATACGCTCAATTTAGCTATTTACCACTATATAAAACTCCTGCTGTTCGATCCTAGAGCAGTTCTGTAACCTGCGATAAAAAATGAAAAATCAACCAAAAACCATCCGCAGCGGTACATACCAAAATTTATAATATTCCATTAAAATTCATAATGATAATTTTAAAATAAAATCAAATCCTGACTGCACCCTAATCGTGCATCTGCGGCCCATTCAACGGGAAAAATAAATTATCCCAAGATTTATCCACAGAAATTGTGGATTCTTTCACAGGGCAAAAGCAGACAGATCAGCCGTGATTCTGGTTAACCCTTATTTTTGGTTAATTTTTAACCATTTTCAGGGAGGGCAATTTTTATTGCCATTTCGTGCATGTCCGCATGACCTAAGTCGCTCAATTGACTTTCCGTTCACTCCTGCCATTGGACGATTATTCACCTAAAAATAAAGGAGCCATTAAAATGGCTCCTTTATGTTTTTGCTTTCACAGATAAAATCTTTTTTAAGAAATGATCATCATCCCTTATTGATCAATAATATCTGTGCCTTTTGGCGGGGTGAAATTAAAGGTCGAGTTGGCAATGTTCGGGTTCACCTTCACATTGTTAAAACGTACATAGGTGGTTTGACCTAAAGAATCTTCCAGAATCATCAGGCTTGGTGCTTTGTTGGCACCGAAACTGATGGTCAGACTCTGGAAAGCCCCTTCATCACTTTTTGGATACAGGGTGTAATAGGTTTTGCCTTTGTTCGGCTGGGTCACCCGGTATGACTGCATAATCTGGTTGGTATTGCCCGACAATAACAGTGCTGGTGTATTGGCAACCTGCTCATCCAGGTTTTGACGCACGGCCTGCTGCAAGTCCGGGTCATAAATCCAGACTGTTTTCCCTGAGGTCACAATGGTCTGTTTGGCCGGACTGGTGGTTTCCCAATAGAATTTACCCGGGCGCGCCACTTTCATTACGCCTTTAAATTCCTGATTCATATGCTGGGCAGTCAGGCCCTTGTTTTTAGGCGCTTTGCCGCTGGTTTTGGTGGTCTGCTCGAAGTTGGCGGTCATACTTTTAATATGACTCAATTGTTTGACCAGATTGGCAGTGGCTTGCTGCTCCGATGCTGCCACAGGCGCAGCATACACAGTCGTACTCATCACTGGTGCCAGCGTTGCAGCACCCAATGCCATAGCACACATGGTTTGACGAAGCATTTTCATAGATTCACCTTTTATTGTTGCATATCGCAATGTATTCATGGACTCATCTTAAACCAAATAAAGTGCCTAAATTTAGAGAAAATAAGAAGTTTTGTATGTTTATTAATATCAAATGTTCTTTTTTATCCATCATCATGAAGATCAGGGTTGCTCTCTTTCCCGATGCGACATGCATAAAAAAACCCACAGAAGACTGTGGGTTTTTGTTCTATTGAATCTTATTCAACAGATACGTAGCGACGGCCAAATTGACCTTTCACTTCGAATTTTACTACGCCGTCAGCAGTAGCAAATAAAGTATGGTCACGGCCCATACCTACATTTGCACCAGCGTGGAATTCTGTACCACGTTGACGAACGATGATGTTACCTGCAGTTACAGTTTGACCACCGTAAACTTTAACACCTAACATCTTAGGATTCGAATCACGACCGTTCTTAGTAGAACCACCGGCTTTTTTAGATGCCATGTCTCATTACTCCTAGTGATTAGCCTGAAATACCAGTAATTTTCAACTCGGTGAACCATTGACGGTGACCTTGTTGCTTACGGTAGTGCTTACGACGACGCATTTTGATGATGCGGATTTTGTCGTGACGGCCATGGCCAACCACTTCTGCAGTTACTTTAGCGCCAGCTACAACTGGAGCACCGATTTGAATGCTATCACCGTTTACAAGCATTAATACGTCATCAAACGTAATGGTTGCGCCAGTTTCAGCTTTCAATAATTCAACTTTAAGGGTTTCACCCTCAACTACACGGTGCTGTTTACCACCGCTTTGGATTACTGCGTACATAATGTACTCCAAACATGCCCGTGTCGTCGTGCCGGTAAAGGGATATACCGATCTTAAAACGAACGCCACTGGGGTTATACAAGGGCAGAGATTTTAAGGGATAACGCTGCAAACAACAAGAGATTTAGCCAAAATATTGCATCAGCCCGCTGTTTATTTTATAAACATGCAACGAAAAGCAACAAAAATGGTCAAAACCCTACATTTTTCATTGATCTAATCAAATTGCTTGTTAGAATCGAAAACGCTAGCATGCTGATGCTATCACCGCTGCCTGTCACCGGGAGGCCATTAGCGCCAGCACGAACAGGAAAGCAGACCATTGCCTCGTACTTCATAACGACAACCACAATGGCCGCACCGCAGATTGCAGATTTCCTGTCCAGACGTTTTTCATTGTTACACTATATCGTTGTTACTTGACACAATTGAGGTTCTCCTTCACATGACCATCGACTTTAAGCAAGATATTCTCGCGCCTGTTGCTTCCGATTTTGCCGCGATGGATCAGTTTATTAATGAAGGCATTACCTCAAAAGTCGCACTGGTTATGGCGGTCAGCAAGCATGTGGTGGAAGCCGGCGGCAAACGTATGCGTCCGATTATGTGCTTACTGGCGGCCAAAGCCTGCGGCGCAGAAGATCTGGAACAGGCGCGCAGACTGGCGGCGATTATTGAAATGCTGCATACCGCAACCCTGGTGCATGATGATGTGGTCGATGAATCCGGCTTGCGTCGTGGTCGTCCAACCGCCAATGCCACCTGGAATAACCAGACCGCCGTATTGGTCGGTGATTTTCTGATTTCGCGCGCCTTTGATCTGCTGGTCGATTTAAACAACATGACCTTGCTGAAAGATTTCTCGACCGGTACCTGTGAAATTGCCGAAGGTGAAGTACTACAGTTGCAATCACAGCATCAACCGGACACCACCGAAAAGACTTATTTAGATATTATTCACGGCAAAACCTCGCGCCTGTTTGAACTAGCCACCGAAGGTGCCGCCATTTTAACCGGCAAGCCGGAATACCGTGAACCGTTACGTGTCTTTGCCGGCCATTTTGGTAATGCCTTCCAGATCATTGACGATATTCTGGATTACACCTCAGATGCCGAAACCCTGGGTAAAAATATCGGCGATGACCTGATGGAAGGTAAACCGACCTTGCCTTTAATTGCCGCCCTGAAAAATACCAGTGGTGCGCAACATGAAATTATCCGCCGCAGTATTGCTACGGGCGGAACCTCCGACCTGGCGCAGGTTATCGAGATTGTACAGACCTCTGGTGCACTGGATTATTGCCAGCAGCGTGCCACGGAAGAAACCGAAGCCGCAATTGCGGCCTTAAATGCCTTGCCAGATACAATCTATCGTCAGGCCCTGGTCAATCTGGCCAAGCTGGCCCTGCACCGAATTCAATAAATAGCTTCATCCTTGCCTATGCATATAAAATTTTATGACCTATTCCTGAACATGCAGGATCAGCTGGAAACCACGCCCGCTGATCTTGATGAGCAACTGCTCATTGAGCTGGTCAACCGTATTCGACCAGCCAACACCGAAAATAGCGAAGAAATACAAGAAAAGTTTCAGGCCTTTTTACATGCCCTGCTGATTACGCCCAATGCCGCCAATACCTTACAAAGTTTTGTGCTCTGCTTAATCAGCCAGTACAAACAGACCAGCCTGTATGCCGATACCGGCATCCTGTCTTTAGATGGTTTCTGGAGCCAGCTGTTTCAGCGCCTAGGGGCGCATTTTTTACCGCTGATTAATGATCAGAGCCAGCTGCAGGACTTGCTGCGCCGCATTTTCCATCAGCGCAGTGATAAATACTGGCTGGATGATATTGAAGATCAGCAGTGGCAGCAGCTGTTTCGCCTGCTGAATCAGGGCCATCGTAATCAGGATGATAAAAAACTGATTCGTCAGGAAATCATTAAAGCCATTACCGTGCTGTCCTATCGGGTCAGCGGGATTGGTTTATATCCTGAATTTATTAATGCCCATCCGGAACTGACCGAATACGAATCACCATTTTTAGTGCAGAACCGTGAAATCAACGATTTCATTGTGCAGTATAAAAACCTGCATCAAAGTGCCGACAAATTTGAAGCGGTAATTCCACCGGATGCGTCACAGGCGCTGGTAATGATTGACCAGTGCCGTAACGTCAGCCATAAAATTCGCCGGGCCACTAAACGGATTGGGGTCAGTGTCAGCCTGACCTATTTGCTGTCCTTACTGGAACAGTGTCTGGACCGGATTGAACTGCTGCTGAACCTGATTGTTGAAGAAGATGATGTGCGTTATAGCGCCATGGGCGAGCTACTGGTCGATATTACCACCGCGCTGTATAGCGAACGCAGTGTCCGCTCCCTGCTGGCTACCAACAGTGAATTGATGGCCTTGCAGGTGACTGAAAATGCCAGTAAAACCGGTGAACATTATGTAAGTACCGACAAGGCCGGCTTTCTGGAAATGTATAAATCGGCTGCCGGGGCCGGGGTGATTATTGCCACCATGGCCACCCTTAAGGTGCTGGCGGCACGTTTAACCTTGGCGCCGCTGATGCAGGCCTTTATTAACAGCATGAACTACTCGCTGGGCTTTATGCTGATTCATGTGCTGCACTTTACTGTGGCCACCAAACAGCCGGCGATGACCGCTGCCGCACTGGCTTCGACCGTACAGCATCGCAAAGGCTCGAAAATGGCGCAAATTGCCGAGCTGGCCGCGCTGATTATCAATATTATCCGGACCCAGTTTATTGCCATTCTGGGCAATATCTCGATTGCCATTCCGGTGGCCGCCCTAATTGCCTTTATGTGGGATGCGGCGTTGCATGAGCCTTTAATGAACCATGCCAAAGCCAGCAAAATGCTGCATGACCTGAATCCGTTTACCTCTCTGGCAATTCCACACGCAGCCATTGCCGGTGTGTGTCTGTTTTTATCGGGCCTGATTGCTGGTTACTTCGATAATATGGCGGTGTATCGCAAAGTCGGACCACGGCTACAGGCGCATGCCAAACTGAAAAAATGGATGAGCCAGGAACGGCTGGACCGTTTTGCCGCCTATATTGAACGGAACTTGGGCGCACTGGCCGGTAATTTCCTGTTCGGGGTTATGCTCGGCAGTATGGGCACAATTGGTTATATTCTGGGTCTGCCTTTAGATATCCGGCATATTGCCTTTGCCTCGGCCAACTTTATTCAGGGTTTGATGAACGTCAATGGTAGTCCGGAAATTGGCCTGATTATTGTGTCTTTCCTGGGTGTACTGTTAATTGGCCTGACCAACTTATTTGTCAGCTTTACCCTCACCATTATTGTGGCCCTGCGCGCACGTCGGGTACGTTTTGAACAGTGGAAGCCATTGGCCAAACTGGTCATGACCCATTTCCTGACCCGGCCCAGTGACTTTTTCTGGCCACCGAAGCAACCTGTTGAAGTTGAAGAACAATCTGGCCCGGCCAAGGGTCATCATTAAGGAATTTGTTAATTTATTTTGTCATGTGTTAAAAAGAATTGAAAAAGAAATTAGCATAATTTATACAGGCTTGAAATGAAGTGTACTGGCGAGTACACTTTAATCCATTACCGGACTGCGCTCGGATCAGCTAAACTAACCAGGATTTCGGCATGCCTAATTTTTTGCTTTATCTCGGTGGTTTGTTGTGTTTTTTCAGCGTGTTAATGCTTTATGTTCCAGCGCTCACTGCCCTTGATTCGGCAATTGTAGACTGGTTCAGCCAGCACCGTAACGAGATGTTGAATTCACTAATGACGGGATTATCTGTCGTTGGTGGCATGCCATTTGTATTATTTTTATCCAGTCTTTGGTGTCTATATCTGGCCAGGCAGAAGGAATATGCAAATATCGTGCTGGTCAGCATTGGACTGATGGGGAGTTTTGCCACTGCCTGGATACTCAAGTATCTGATTGCAAGAGAGCGCCCGCCAGAAATGTATCATCTGGTCAATAGCTATGGTGCCTCATTTCCCAGCGCACACAGTTTTTATGCCGCAACGCTGGGCTGTCTTGCAATTTATGTGTCAATGCAACATCCCGCACATAAAGCCATTGTAATATGTGCTGTTATGTGGATGTTGCTGATGGGAATTTCAAGAGTGTATCTTGGCGTACATTTTCCCTCAGATGTCCTGTCAGGCTGGAGCATAAGTTTTATCTGGATCACGCTGCTCTATCTGATCTTGATCAAGTACAGCCAGCGCAAACCAATGAATAATTTTTAGATAGATAAAAATCTAATTGAGGTGGAAGAATGATGTCTGCAAAGCTTTGGGCCCCTGCCCTCACTGCTTGCGCATTGGCCACAAGCATCGCGCTTGTGGGTTGTAGCAAAGATCCAAATGATGCGCAGCAAGCTGCAGCCCAGCAGCAAATGCCTCCAACAGAAGTTGGGGTCATTGTTGTACAGCCACAAAGTGTCGAGCAGTCTGTTGAACTTTCCGGCCGTACCACTGCCTTTGAAATTTCTGAAGTTCGCCCGCAAACCAGCGGTGTGGTGCAGAAACGTCTGTTTACCGAAGGCAGCTATGTACGTGAAGGTCAGGCCTTATATGAAATTGATTCACGGACCAACCGTGCATCGGTAGATAGTGCCCGTGCAGCATTGGCACGTCAGCAGGCCAATCTGAACGTTTTACGTGTCAAAGAAGGCCGTTATCGTCAATTGGTGGGCAGCAATGCCATTTCCAAACAGGAATATGATGACATTGTGGCGCAGGTGAAACTGGCAGAAGCAGATGTCGCGGCCACCCGTGCCGAACTGCGCAATGCAGAAATTAACCTGGGTTACTCAACCGTACGTGCGCCAATTTCAGGTCAGACCAACCGTTCTACCGTGACTGCAGGTGCGTTAGTGACTGCCAGCCAGCAGGAACCGCTGGTGACGATTCAGCGTCTGGACCCGATTTATGTGGATATCAACCAGTCAAGTGCTGAACTGCTACGTTTACGCCAGCAACTCAGCAAAGGTGATTTAAACAGCAGCAACAACACCACAGTCAAACTGAAACTGGAAGACGGCAGCTATTATCCGGTTGAAGGCCGTCTGGCGTTCTCCGATGCCAGCGTCAATCCGGATACGGGTACCGTGACTTTACGTGCGGTATTCCCGAATCCAAACCATCTGTTATTGCCAGGCATGTTTGCCACTGCACAGATTGTGCAAGGGGTAATTCCAAATGCCGTGTTGATTCCACAAGCTGCCATTACCCGTACCCCAACCGGTCAGGCCATGGCGATGCTGGTCAATGCCAAAGGTGTGGTTGAACCACGTCCAGTGACCACAGCCGGTATTCAGGGTAAAGACTGGATTGTGACTGAAGGTCTGCAAACTGGCGATAAAGTTATTGTAGAAGGTATTGCCAAAGTCAAGCCGGAACAGAAAGTGGTAGCCAAACCATATCAACCGCAAGCTGCCGCGCCACAAGGTGCCCAGCAACCTGCTGCATCAGATAAAGCAAAACAACCAGCAGATCAGGCGGATGCTCAAGCTGAACAAAAAGCTACTTCAAATACATAAGGGGTAGACTTCAATGGCTCAATTTTTTATTCATCGCCCGATTTTTGCATGGGTGATTGCACTGGTGATCATGTTGGCGGGTATTCTAACCCTATCCAATATGCCCATTGCCCAGTATCCGACCATTGCGCCGCCAACGGTCACCATTTCTGCGACCTATCCGGGTGCTTCGGCTGAAACTGTTGAAAACACAGTAACCCAGATTATTGAACAGCAGATGAATGGTCTCGATGGCTTGCGTTATATTTCATCGAACAGTGCCGGTAACGGTTCTGCGTCTATTGCGCTGAACTTTGAACAAGGCGTCGATCCTGACATTGCCCAGGTTCAGGTACAGAACAAATTACAGTCTGCCACCGCCCTGCTGCCGGAAGATGTCCAGCGTCAAGGGGTGAGGGTCACCAAATCAGGCGCCAGCTTCCTGCAAGTTCTGGCCTTCTATTCGCCTGATGGCAGCATGTCAGCAAATGACATCAAAGACTATGTTAACTCCAATATTTCTGAACCCTTAAGCCGTGTGGCGGGGGTCGGTGAAGTTCAGGTGTTTGGTGGTTCCTATGCAATGCGCATCTGGCTGGACCCAGCCAAAATGGCCAGCCTGCAAGTCACCCCAAGTGATATTGCCACAGCCATTCGTACCCAGAATGCCCAAGTCGCTGTCGGTCAGTTAGGTGGTGCACCCGCCATAGAAGGTCAGGTGCTCAACGCAACCGTAACGGCACAAAGCCTGCTGCAAACCCCAGAACAGTTCAGCAATATCTTCCTGAAAAATACTGCTTCAGGTGCACAGGTGCGTCTGGGTGATGTAGCTCGTGTAGAACTCGGTGCAGACAACTATCAGTTTGATTCCAAATTCAACGGCAAACCTGCCGGTGGTGTTGCGATTAAACTGGCAACTGGTGCCAACGCGCTGGATACCGCCCAAGCCGTTGAAGAGCGCTTAAAGCTGTTACGTCCAAACTACCCGCAAGGGATGGTCGATCAGCTGGCCTTTGACACCACACCATTTATTGAATTGTCGATTAAGAGTGTTGTTAAAACCTTAATTGAAGCGATTATTCTGGTATTCCTGGTGATGTTCCTGTTCCTGCAGAACTGGCGCGCCACTATTATTCCAACCATGGCCGTACCGGTGGTGGTCTTGGGGACCTTTGCCGTCATCAACATGTTCGGCTTCTCGATTAACACTCTGACCATGTTTGCGATGGTTCTGGCGATTGGTTTGCTGGTCGATGACGCGATTGTCGTGGTGGAAAACGTGGAACGTGTCATGGTCGAAGAACATCTCGACCCTGTGGCAGCCACTGAAAAGTCAATGAAACAGATTTCTGGCGCGTTAATCGGGATTACCTCGGTGCTGTCTGCGGTATTCGTACCAATGGCATTCTTCGGTGGTACGACCGGGGTGATTTATCGTCAGTTCTCGGTGACCCTAGTCACGGCAATGGTACTGTCGCTGATTGTAGCCTTAACCTTTACCCCTGCCCTGTGTGCGACCATGCTGAAACAGCATGATCCGAACAAGCCAGAAAGCAACGGTCTGTTTGCGCGTTTCTTCCGCTGGTTTAACCGCAGCTTTGACAAGCTGTCGGTGAAATATCAGGGCGGTGTGAACCGTATGACCCACAGCAAGATTTTCTCCGGAATTATTTACGGTGCAGTGCTGGTTGTGATTGTGCTGTTATTCCAGAAACTGCCATCTTCATTCCTGCCGGATGAAGACCAAGGTGTGGTGATGACACTGGTGCAATTGCCACCAAATGCCAGTCTGGAACGGACTGACAAAGTCGTCAGCACCATGACCAACTACTTCCTGGAAAATGAGAAAGAGCATGTCGAGTCTGTGTTTAGTGTGGCCGGCTTCTCCTTCACCGGGGTTGGACAAAACGCAGGTCTGGCCTTCATTAAGCTGAAAGACTGGTCAGAACGTACTTCGCCAGAATCTCAGGTCGGTGCGATTATCCAGCGTGGTATGGCACTGAACATGATTGTTAAAGATGCTTCTTACATCATGCCACTGCAATTGCCTGCCATGCCTGAACTGGGCGTGAGTGCCGGCTTTAACCTGCAGCTGAAAGATGCCAGCGGTCAGGGTCATGAAAAACTGACCATGGCACGTAACATCATTTTAGGTGAAGCAGCCAAAGATCCACGTCTGGCCGGGGTTCGTCCAAATGGTCAGGAAGATACACCACAGTACCGCGTGATTGTGGACCATGCGCAGGCCGGTGCCTTGGGCGTGAGTATTGCTGAAATTAACAGCACCATGGGCATGGCCTGGGGTGGTTCGTACATCAATGACTTTATCGACCGCGGTCGTGTCAAGAAAGTCTATGTTCAGGGTGAAGCAGGCTCACGTATGATGCCGGAAGACCTCGATCAATGGTATGTACGTAATAACCGCGGCGAAATGGTACCATTCTCGGCCTTTGCAACCGGTGAATGGACTTATGGTTCACCACGTTTAGAGCGTTATAACGGCGTATCCTCCATGAACATTCAGGGTACACCAGCGCCTGGCGTCAGCTCGGGTGATGCGATGGTGGCCATGGAAGAAATTATTGCCAAGCTGCCAGACATGGGCTTGCAAGGTTTCGACTATGAATGGACCGGTCTGTCACTGGAAGAACGTGAATCGGGTGATCAGGCACCATTCCTGTATGCCCTGTCGCTGTTAATCGTCTTCCTGTGTCTGGCAGCGCTGTATGAAAGCTGGTCAATTCCGTTCTCGGTATTACTGGTCGTACCATTAGGTATTGTCGGTGCCCTGTTCCTGACCTTCAGCGGGATGGTGCTGTTCCAGAACCCGAACCTGTCGAATAACATCTACTTCCAGGTGGCGATTATTGCGGTGATTGGTCTGTCTGCGAAAAACGCGATCCTGATTGTCGAATTCGCCAAAGAGTTGCAGGAAAAAGGTGAAGACCTGTTTGAAGCTACTTTACATGCGGCAAAAATGCGTTTACGTCCAATTATCATGACCACTTTAGCCTTCGGTTTTGGTGTACTGCCGCTGGCCCTGTCTTCAGGTGCAGGTGCAGGTAGCCAGCACTCGGTCGGTTATGGTGTTCTGGGCGGCGTAATCAGTTCGACCTTGTTGGGTATCTTCTTTATCCCGGTATTCTACGTGTGGATTCGAAGTATTTTTAAATACAAACCAAAACAACAAAATCATCAGGAGCATGTATCGTGATGCAAAACTTATGGTCTCTTACAGGCCGTGGTATTGCGGTTTCTGCCCTTGCGCTTGCTTTGACAGCCTGTCAGAGTATGCGCGGGCCAGAGCCGGTTGCTCAGGCGAATATTCCGAGCAGCTATAGCAATGCTTCCGGAAGCTCTGTTGCAGAACAGGGTTATAAAGAGTTCTTTGCCGATCAGCGCCTGCTACAGGTGCTGGATCTGGCCTTGACCAATAACCGTGATTTACGTACTGCGGCGCTGAACATCCAGCGTGCCCAGCAACAGTACCAGATTACTGAAAATAACCAGTTACCGACCATTGGCGCCAGTGGCAGCGTGTTACGTCAGGACACCATGAGCAATCAGGGTCGTGGCCCAAGCACCTCCTATAACGTAGGTTTAGGGGTCACCGCCTATGAGCTGGATTTCTGGGGTCGGGTCCGCAGCCTGCGTGACAATGCACTGGATAATTTCCTGGCCACCCAAAGTGCCCGTGATGCCACGCAAATTGCCCTGATTGGTCAGGTGTCTCAGGCTTGGCTCAGCTATTCCTTTGCCAATGCCAACCTGAAACTGGCCGAGCAAACTTTAAAGGCCCAGCTTGAATCGTATAACCTGAACAAAAAACGTTTTGACGTTGGCATCGACAGCGAACTACCGGTACGTCAGGCGCAAATTTCAGTCGAAACCGCGCGTAATGATGTGGCCAACTATAAGACTCAGGTGGCGCAGGCACAAAACCTGCTGAATCTGCTGGTGGGTCAACCGGTTCCGGCCAATCTGCTGCCGGCACAGCGCATTACCCGCATTACCTCCAATACGGCAATTGGTGCGGGCTTACCAAGTGATCTGCTGGTAAACCGTCCCGATGTCCGTGCAGCAGAATACCGTCTGTCTGCCGCAGGTGCCAATATTGCCGCAGCGCGTGCCCGTCTGTTCCCGACCATCAGCCTGACCGGTTCCGCCGGTTATGCCTCGGCCGATTTAAGTGACCTGTTCAAATCAGGCAACTTTGTCTGGTCGATTGGTCCAAGTTTGGATATTCCAATCTTTGACTGGGGCACACGTCAGGCCAATATCCGCATTTCAGAAACCGATCAGCAGATTGCGCTATCAGATTATGAAAAGTCGATTCAGACCGCTTTCCGTGAAGTGAATGATGCCTTGGCAGTGCGTGAAAATATTGGTGACCGGATTGCCGCACAGCGCCGTCTGGTGGAAGCCACCAATACCACCTATCGTCTGTCGGAAGCCCGTTTCCGTGCCGGCATTGACAGCTATCTAACCGTACTGGATGCACAGCGTGCCTCTTATGCGGCCGAGCAAGGGCTATTATTGCTGGAACAGGCCAATTTGAACAATCAGGTGGAACTGTACAAAACCTTAGGTGGCGGCCTGAAAGCCAACACTTCAGATCAAGTGACCCAGCAGCCGTCTGTGGCAGAACAACGCCGCGCTGCTCAGCAATAAGATTGTCTGAGTTGTAGCCTCAAGCAGCAGGGTGATTTCATCCTCATCGCTTGATGATCAAGCCAGTGAGCCCCGCGCTGACTGGCTTTTTCTTTGCCTGATGATGTGCCTGGATCATCCATGAGATCAAAGCAGTTCAATACAGTGATGATTAGAGCAAAGAAATCCTGTTTTGCTTGTAGTGACTCGCCAAAGGATTGGATGCACATCTGCCCGCATAAAACTACAAAAGAGATGTTTTGATTGCATTTTACCCGCAGTTTTTCTATCTTCATCAGCAATCTATTGTTATTGGTCATCACATGTTACTGAGTAATTTGGAATCTGTACCCGGACACACCATTCGCCAGCAAATTGATGTGGTATATGGCAGCACGGTACGCAGCAAGCATGTCGGCCGTGACCTGCTGGCCGGATTGAAAAATATTGTCGGTGGTGAGCTGACAGCCTATACCGAACTGCTGGAAGAATCGCGTCAGGAAGCCATGAACCGGATGATCGACAAAGCGCGCAGCATGGGGGCCAATGCGATTGTCGGAATCCGTTTTTCTACTTCCAACATTGCCCAGGGTGCATCTGAACTGTTCGTTTATGGCACGGCGGTGATTGTCGATCCGATCATGCCGAAACTGCCTGATCCCTTCCCTGCGCAGGACTAAGTCATGGATGGATTGCTCCTGCAGCTGCTGATTTTTGCGGTACTGTTTGCCGTTGGCTTTGGTTTTGGCCGCTATAACGAACGCAAGCATTTTCAATATCTGGCTGAACAGGAACAGCGACTGGCCTATATCCAGCTCGACAGCAGCCGCTTTAAAAGCACCGACCTACCCGGCCAACTGGTCAGCAGCAATGTGGTGATTTCACATGATTACTTTAAATATGCAATTGCCAATGTGCAGAATTTACTCGGTGGCCGCCTGACCAGTTATGAAAGTGTGGTGGAACGTGCGCGCCGCGAAGCAATTGTACGCTTAAAGCTGGAAGCCGAGAAAATGGGCGCCACCCAGATTTTAGGCCTGCGTTTAAGCACCACCGAACTGGGGATGCAAGGTGGGATGGTGGAAGTGTTTGCGTATGGGACGGCCATCAAGAAATAAGCTGATGGCCTGATCTGTCTTCATCTCGTCAAATGTTCTGGAACGTATTACTTCACCTTCATTTTACGGATCATTTTATAGAGCGTACTTGGCGACAGACGCGACACCCAAACGCCCAGTTTTTCCTTGGCGCCACCAACCACAATATATTCCTCTCCCGCCAGCAAGGCACTGACCGTGGTCTGGGCAAACAGGTCCGGCTCCAGACCATTTTCAATTGCTTCATCCTGATGGCCCTGCGGTTTGCCTTCGCCATTTAAGGCATTAAAGGACACATTGGTTTTGACAAAGCCGGGGAAAATCACCGAAACCTCGACGCCATCTTGCGCCACTTCCGCACGCAAACTGTTGGCCCACATATGAATTGCGGCTTTGGCCGCCGAATAAGAGGCACGGTACTGGGTGCCGAGCAAACCGGCGACACTAGAGACAAAGGCAATCCGTCCCGATTTCTGGGCAATAAAGGTCGGTAACACGGTTTTGGTCAGGAACACCTGCGAGAAATAATCGACTTCCATAATGGCACGTTCTGTCTGCATGGTGGTGTCCTGAATCAGCGCGCGCTGGCTAAGACCGGCATTGTTAATCAGCCAGTCTATCCGGCCTTTGGCCGCTAACACCTGCGCATAAGCATGCCGTACCTGTGATTCATCGGTAATATCGGCACAAACTGACACATGGCGTTCCGGGTTCAGTAAAGTCACGCGCACCTTTTCCAGTTCTTCATAACGGCGTGCGGTCAGAATGACGTCGGCACCTTGCAAGGCACATTCTTTGGCCAAGGCTTTGCCCAATCCGGAAGATGCCCCGGTAATCCACACCACTTTTCCTGTTAAATCCTGCTTGGCCATGAATCTGTCCCTCTATACGTTCATTTGTTGTGATGAATATCAGTGTAACCGCGCTCTGGCTGCGGGTCATTGCCCACAAAGCCCAGAAAATGATTGAAATACTGTTCCGTTATGCGGGTATCAAACTGGGTGCCGAGTTTTTCCAGCCGCTTATAGCCAAGCTGGGTGGTCAGCTGAATCACCCCGGTCAGGGTTTTATCGACCATAAAATTAAACTTCAGCATTTTCTTTGGCTCGCGGACCAGACTGGTCACGCCCTGATCGACAATCTGGGTAAAAGCCCGAAAGGCTGGCTGGATATAGGCACTATTGCCCTGCCGGATTTGTTCGACACAACCCAAGGTTTCTTTAATCAGCACATTATCGACCGGATAGGCCACATAGGCCTGCCCCTCTTTTTCATAGGTTTTCTGTTGCAGATAATTCACCATCGGCACCAGACGGTCATTGCCAAAAAAGGACACCGACCATGGCATATATTTTTGCACGGTATCCATCACCTGCTGCACAATCTTTTCCGATTCACGGTCGGGCGAGCTGCTGGTCCGAGCAATTTCACCAAACACCTGATCGACAATTTCACAGGAAATATGTGACAGCACCTCGCCTAAAGGCTTGGCCAGACTGTGCGGATTACCCTGGTTAAACTGTTGATGTAACTGCTGAAAACGCTGATAGGTAGCTGGGCTTAATTTTAGTGCGATTGAATAGGTCATTGTTGTTCTCGCTTTTTTCGTCGTTGTTCTGCGAACTTTGCGCATTGTTATTTGCCTACATCATACGACGAGTAAGTGCAGATGCCAATTGCTTAAACAAGCCAATGATTCAGGCTGCCTAAGTCGCCATTTTTTTTGCTACAATAGATGCAATTTTTTATCTACTTTTGATCTGTTCGAACTATGACTGATTCAGCGCAAAATATTGCTACAACTTACGATCCGACCGAGATCGAGAAAAAATGGTACCAAACGTGGGAAGAGCGCGGTTACTTCAAGCCGTCTGAAAAAGGCGAGTCTTTCTGTATCATGATTCCGCCACCAAACGTCACCGGTAGCTTGCACATGGGTCATGGTTTTAACAATGCCATCATGGATGCCTTAACCCGTTATAACCGTATGTCAGGTAAAAATACCTTATGGCAACCGGGTACCGACCACGCAGGTATTGCAACGCAAATGGTGGTAGAGCGTCAGCTCGGTGCGCAAGGCATTAGCCGTCATGACTTGGGCCGTGAAAAATTTATTGAAAAAGTGTGGGAATGGAAAGAACAATCTGGCGGTAACATTACCCGTCAAATTCGTCGTCTTGGTTCTTCTGTAGACTGGTCACGTGAACGCTTCACGATGGATGAAGGCTTATCGAATGCTGTAAAAGAAGTATTCGTTAAACTTCACGAACAAGGCTTAATCTACCGTGGTAAACGCCTGGTCAACTGGGATCCTAAATTACAAACAGCCCTTTCTGATTTAGAAGTTGAGTCTGATAAAGAAGAAGCAGGTTCATTATGGCACTTCAAATACTTCTTTGAAGACAAATCACTACGCACACATGATGGTAAAGATCACATTGTTGTAGCGACAACTCGTCCTGAAACATTGTTGGGTGATACAGCGGTTGCTGTTGCACTTGATGATGAGCGTTATGCGCACTTGGTCGGTCAAAATATCATCCTGCCAATTACTGGTCGTGCTGTCCCAATCGTTAAAGATGAATATGTAGACAAAGAATTTGGTACAGGCTGTGTAAAAATCACCCCTGCACACGACTTCAATGACTATGAAGTCGGTAAACGTTGCGAATTGCCAATCATCAACATCTTCAACAAAAATGCTGAAGTTCTTGCTGAGTTTGAATACATCGCTAAAGCGGGCGAGCAAATTTCTAAAACCATCCCTGCCCCTGCAGACTACATTGGTTTAGAGCGTTTTGAAGCACGTAAAAAGTTAGTCGAACAAGCAGAAGCTGAAGGCTGGTTAGACCAAATTCAACCATACACCTTGAAACCACCTCGAGGTGACCGTTCAGGTGTCATCGTTGAACCGTTATTGACGGATCAATGGTATGTAAAAATTGCACCGCTTGCGAAACCTGCGATTGAAGCGGTTCAAGACGGTCGTATCAAATTCGTGCCTGAGCAGTACAGCAACATGTACATGGCGTGGATGAATAATATTCAAGACTGGTGTATCTCGCGTCAATTGTGGTGGGGTCACCGTATCCCTGCTTGGTACGATGCAGAAGGTAATGTTTACGTGGGTCGTAACGAAGAAGAAGTTCGTGCGAAAAACGGTATTGCCCCTGAAGTTGAATTGAACCAAGACGAAGACGTATTGGATACATGGTTCTCTTCTGGTCTTTGGACATTCTCAACTTTAGGTTGGACAGGTGACGAAGCGAAAGACAAAGAAAACTATTTCTTAAATACTTTCCACCCGACTGATGTATTGGTGACAGGTTTTGACATCATCTTCTTCTGGGTTGCTCGTATGATCATGCTTACGATGCACTTCATGAAAAATGAAGATGGCACGCCACAAGTACCATTCAAAACTGTGTATGTACACGGTTTGGTACGTGATGGCGAAGGTCAGAAGATGTCTAAATCTAAAGGTAACGTGCTTGACCCATTAGATTTGATTGATGGTGTTGATCTTGAAACTTTAGTACAAAAACGTACCACAGGTTTGATGAACCCGAAACAAGCGGCGAAGATTGAAAAATCGACCCGTAAAGAATTCCCTGAAGGGATTCAGTCTTACGGTACAGATGCGGTTCGTTTCACATTCTGTGCGCTTGCCAACACCGGTCGTGACATCAAGTTCGACATGAAGCGTGTTGAAGGTTACCGTAACTTCGCCAACAAAATCTGGAACGCAACCCGTTTCGTAATGATGAACTGCGAAGATCAAGTAATTGGTCAAGACGTTCGTCAAGACCTTTGGGAATTGCCTGAGCAGTGGATTGTCAGCCGTCTACAAAAAGCGGAAGCTGCGGTTCAACAAGCCTTTGCGACCTATCGTTTAGACTTGGCTGCACAAGCGATTTACGAGTTCATTTGGAATGAATACTGTGACTGGTATGTCGAGCTGACGAAACCGGTTCTGAATGATGAGTCTGTTTCTGAAGAACGCAAAGCCGAAGTACGTCGTGTATTACTTGCAGTGATGGAAGCTTCTTTACGTCTTGCTCATCCAATCATGCCGTACTTGACTGAAGAAATTTGGCAAACCCTTGCACCAATGATTGGCTTGGGTGGCGAAACCATTATGTTGGCAAACTACCCTGTTGCAGATGAAGCAAAAATCAACGAACAAGCCGAAGCAGATATGCAATGGCTACAAGGTTTGATTGGTGCTGTACGTAACATTCGTGGTGAGATGGGTCTAGGGAATGCACGTTTATTGCCTGTGCTTTTACAGAACACGACTGAAGCAGAAAAAGCACAAATTTCTCGTATTGAACCGTTGTTTAAAGCATTGGCGAAAGTTGAGAGCATTACCTTCTTGGCAGATGGTGAACAACCACCATTGTCTTCATCGAGTGTTGTCGGCCATGTGTCTGTATTTGTTCCAATGAAGGGTTTAATTGACCCTAAAGCGGAATTGGGTCGTCTACAAAAAGACTTAGACAAGGTTCAAAAGCAACATGACCAAATTGCAACTAAACTTGCAAATGAAGGTTTTGTGGCAAAAGCACCTGCGGCTGTGGTTGAAGGCGAGAAAGTAAAACTTGCTGAGTTTGCTGACCAATTAGCGAAGATTAAAGCGAATATGGAGCAGATTGCTGCACTTTAATTCTTTAAAGGCTACAATTTACTCTGTATTATAAAGGGCTGATTATTCAGCCCTTTATTTTTATGAAATATCATCGTGAAGAAGAACTTAAAAGTAGATTAAATAATTTTTTTATCACACAATTTTCTCTTCCAGAAGATGATTATTATAGTCGTCTTGATAGTGATAAAATAATTTCTTTGAAAATGGCTCTATCTGATATCAACAACCTATTAACCATGAAAATAACAATTTCATTTGTTAATTGGATTTGGCTTTGTTGCACAAAGATTTCATAACTATATGATTTTAAAAGTTTTGATTATTTTTTGATCCAAAATTAAATTTATTTAAATCAGATGCTTACATATTTATGCAACAAAGCCATTCAGTGCACACTGACCATAAGTGTTC
>NZ_JBMXBO010000018.1:0-50452 GCF_049546925.1 Acinetobacter sp. AND/436 | reverse complement strand
TTCTAAAACCACATCCGTTCGCCCCAACACATCATGATTCCAATAGCGCACAACGGTTAAACCCAAAGCCTCCAAAAACTTGGTTCGTTCAGCATCATATTCAATTGCATCATCCGTTCCATGCTGACCGCCATCTAGCTCAATCACCAAACCAATTTCATGGCAGTAAAAATCTACAATATAGGGCTGAATCACATGCTGACGATGAAATTTAAGATTCATAAATCGCTTGGCGCGTAGAAGTTACCACATCAGGTCTTCTGCATCGGTGGCGGTGTGGCGCATGGATTTGGCGAAGGCGAATAATCAGCGGGTTAAAGTGCATAAAAAAGCATCGTCAAAATGACGATGCTCTGAATGACAATCAATGCTAAAAATTACTCAAATGACCAACTAAATGCTCTGCTTTTCAGTAAAATTTTTAAGTAATCAAAATCCTTATAATCATTTAAACGCTTTTCATCTCTTAACAGTTTTGCTTGAATATCTGCTAAATCGCGTTGATATTTTTTTATCAAATCAACAGGTTTAAAACGCTGTTTGTAAAAACCAGAGCCGATCCAATCAAATGAATAAATAATATCATCTATTTCAAATTGTAATTTCTCTACTTGCTCTTCCAACAATAAATTATAAGATTTCAAATGCTCATTCGCGATTTTTGTTGCCTGTTCCTGATCACCTTGCGCTGTAAAAACACGCAATTTCAAAAGAGTAAGCAAATCTTTTTCCTCTAATGCAGCATTTGCTTGCTGTAATAATTCGGTTTTTTCAATGCGCTTTTGTTCATCTTGCTCTCGATCAGGGTGAATTAAGGCAGCAATTTTTGAATAAATGCTTTTTAGAGATTGCCCTGCCATTTTTTTCGCTTCTTCAAGCTGTGTTTGCTTCTTTAAAATTTTCTTTTTTTCCTTTTCAGCAAACTTTTGATATTCATCACGCTCATCTTCATTAAGCTGATTTTGAATAAAATTTGCTTCTTCTCGATCTAATTTATCTTTTACTTTTTCCATAAACGCGTCGAGATTATTGAGATCCAAATCAAAGTCAAGCCAAGCTACGGGTACCCCGATTTGGTCTGCTATCATTTCTTTTATGGCTTGTTTTTGCATCATTTCATCAGCATCATGCGCTTGATGCGAATGATCATTTACATGAGAGCCGACTTCTTCAGCATCAGCACTTTCTTCTATCAGCTCATAATGTTGAGCAATGATAAGCGTCAACTCATGTTGTTGTTCAGAAAGATTCGGATTATTAAGCAGCTGACTCGCTAAAATTGAAATTTTTTCATCTAAACGCACTAAATATGTTTTTGCGATTTTATGCGTATTTTTATATTGCCAAAGCGTCTCTAATTGAGCGAACAAAACGTGGTGCCACTGACGATATACAGGTAATAGCTCATCTCTTGCATCCTCTTGAACTTGTTTTTGCGTTTGTTGCCAGTCCGCCAATACCATTTGTAATTGCTCAATTTTTTCAAGCAACCGATTAAACTTTTTTTGTTGTGCCGATAATTTTTCACTCGTTTGATAAATGCTTAAATCTAAATTGCTCATTCACTGACTTCAACGCTAATCTCAATTTCTGTAATATTTTAGCATAATGAATAGCATACAAACTTTTTGCTTAGTTCAAAAAAACTATATTCTTTACAAAACCCCATGCTCCAACAACATCCCTAGCCCACTCTCTTTCCCCATAAAACTCAGCCGTTGCTTCTCCGCTTTTAACTGATGCTTCACGTTCGACACATCCGCATCAATCTGTTTATACAACTGCTCAATATTGAGTTGCCCTTTGGACTTTTGCACCGCAATTTTGGCTTTATTTGACCATACAAGCGAGTTAATCAATTCCTGCATCTGCTGTTTTAAGGACTGGCTTTGTGCTTCTAACGCCTGTTGGTAAAACTTGAATTGTTCTGTGCTTAAACCTTTGTTTGAACCGTTTTTACTTTGCTCAACTTCAAGCTGAATTTTCAGTAAAAAGAATAAATCTTCCTGTTCGTATGCTTCATTGGCACGTTGTAAAAGCTCGGTCTTTTCCTCTTTTTTAGCTTCATCGGGCTCACGATCAGGGTGAATGATGGAAGCAATCTTGAGATACACAGTTTTGAGTGATTGATTCACCATCTTTTCAGCTTGCGCTTGTTTTTCTTGCTGACGTTTTAACTTGGCTTGCTCACGTGCTTGTTGGTATTGATCATTATTCCAATCTTCAAATACATCATCGGCTTGGACTGTTTCAGTTTCAGGCTCATCAAAAGTGTCTATATTTTTCTTCTTGTTTTTTTTCTTGCTGTATTCATCTGCCTGCTGATAATAGACATGCATTTTTTCCACTTCATCTAACTGCTTTTGACTCAGCAAATGTGAACCTTGTAGTAACCGTGCTAAAGTTTGGATTTTATCTTCCACCAATGCTGTATTTGATTTCGTGAAACTATAACTACTTAGACCATTCCAAAGTGTCTTCATCTGTTCATACAAAGTGCTATATAACTCACGATACGCAGGCATCAGCGCCTTTTGACTATAGGCACGAATGTCATCTTGGGCATGTTGCCATGCAAGCAATAACTGTTTCTGCTGTTCAATCTCATCAATTAAACGATTCAGCTTCTGATGCTGTGGTGAGACTTCAAGCACCATGTTTGGCATGGTTTTCAGCGCAAAAGGCATAGGGAAGATAAAAGCAAAAGAGAAATTATACCTGATTTATGTGAAAGTATTTTTTGACTCATCTCAGTAAAACTGAAGCAAAGCAAAATCCTGAGCAAATAAGCCTTAACATTACATGGCTTCAGATCAGGTAATTTTTTGAATTAACCAAGTCACTCAAATCATTGCAGTTCATTACGCAACTATAAACATTCAGCCGCCGCAATTCATGCATAGTATCAATAAAGACCAACAGATTATAAAAAGGACATTCACATGGATTGGGCCAGTATTTTTATTCATGACACCACCTGGGCTTTTGCGGCTGAAATTAGCGTGCGAGCCATCCTTATGTTCAGCATGATCATTATCTTTTTACGTCTGACTGGAAAACGTGGTGTGCGCCAGCTGTCAATTTTTGAACTGGCGATTATTCTGTCGCTGGGTTCAATTGCCGGCGACCCGATGTTCACCGAAGATCTACCGCTGATTCAAGCCCTGCTAATCATGAGCATCGTGATTTTCCTGTATCGTCTGGTGACCTGGTTAATGATGAAATACCAGCCCTTTGAAGATCTGCTGGAAGGCAAGTCGCTGTATATTGTCGAAGATGGCGAGCTGGTCTTAGAAAAGATTAAACGCGGTAAAATGTCGCACGATGAATTCTTTGCCGAAATGCGCCAGCAAGGGGTCGAACATCTGGGACAGGTACGAGTCGGTTTACTCGAAAATGATGGTAAGTTCAGCATCCTGTTTTTCTCCAATGATCAGGTGCGGTACGGTTTACCCCTGTTTCCCAAAGCCTGTCAGGAAATCACCGACGTTAAACCGCATACCCATTACGCCTGCGTATACTGTGGCTATACCGATTTTTTGCAACGTGCCGAGCAGATCTGCCCGCGTTGTGACAGCTGTCACTGGACTGAAGCCATCAATACCTTACGGGTAGATTAATCGCGTGTTTTAAATCTCTGTGCCGGTTCATCCACCTTCGCCCAACCGTTTTATCTCAACTTTGGTCATATCTTGGTCTTTAATGGCCCAAGACTGGCACAGTTCCCGCTGTATTTTATTCATGCTTTTTGCTGCTATTTATCTAAAAAGTGGTTATTTCATAACGATTTATCATTAACAAAACGGTTAAAAATTTCGCTTGAGCAATGCTGGAAATCTCGCTTAAGATGAAGCTATGCCGTTGTGCAGAGATAATTAAAACAATCTCATTTGCTTCATTACCTAATAAATCAGTTCCAGGATTGGAATTGCCATGAATAACAGCAAATGACCAATAATCAATACAAAAGGAGTTTTGTACATGACCTCTAAACGCACCCTCACCTCACTGTTTTGTGCCAGCGCATTCATGCTTGGCCTCAGTGCTTGTAGTGACAATAAAGCTCCAGCTGATGCCAATAGCAACACCAATGCCGCTGCCTCGAGTTCGGGCACCTTAGAGAAAATCAAAAAGTCCGGCACCATTGTGCTGGGTTATCGTGACTCATCCATTCCCTTCTCCTATATTGCCGATACGCCAAATCAGCCGGTCGGTTATGCGCATGACCTGCAACTAAAAGTGGTGGAAGCGCTAAAACAGAAACTGGAGATGCCAGATCTGAAAATCCGCTACAATCTGGTCACCAGCCAGAACCGGATTCCACTGGTCTCTAACGGGACGGTCGATTTAGAGTGTGGCTCGACCACCAACAATCAGGAACGCCAGCAGCAAGTGGCTTTCTCGGTCGGTTTCTTCCAGGTAGGTTCACGTTTACTTACGGCCAAAGATTCCGGCATTCAGGATTTTGCTGACTTAAAAGGCAAAAAACTGGTCACCACCGCCGGCACCACTTCTGAACGTTATATCCGCCAGCATGAAAAAGAACTCGGTATTGGCGAAATAATTTCAGCCAAAGACCATGCCGAATCCTTCCTGATGCTACAAAGTGGCCGCGCCGCTGCCTTTATGATGGATGATATTCTGCTGGCCGGTGAAAAATCCAAAGCCACCGATCCAGACAAATGGGTAATTGTCGGCACGGCACCAATTCAGGAAATTTACGGCTGTATGCTGCGTAAAGGCGATGCTGAATTTAAACAGGTGGTAGATGATGCCATTAAAGCCACCTATAGTTCGGGTGAAATTAACCAGATGTATAACAAATGGTTCCAGCAGCCAATTCCACCGAAAAACATCAACCTGAACTTTGAAATGTCCGATCAGCTGAAAGACCTGATTGCCAATCCGCACGATCGTGATCAGTAACACTCCAACATAAACCGACTCAGGTAAACACGGATGCTTTACCTGAGTTTTTGAGGAGGACGTATGAATTATAGTTGGAACTGGGGTGTCCTGTTTCAGTCTACCGGCATTGGCGACAGTACCTATCTGCACTGGATTCTCGCCGGTCTGGGCTGGCTGCTGGTGATTGCCATTGTGGCCTGGAGTATTGCCATGCTACTGGGCAGCATTTTGGGGATTATGCGAACCCTGCCCAGCAAAACCGCCCGCACGATTGGCACCGCCTATGTCACCATTTTTCGTAATGTACCGCTGCTGATCCAGCTGTTTATCTGGTTCTATGTGGTGCCCAATTTCCTGCCAGCGCCCATCAAAAGCTGGTGGATGAATGATTTAGGCGCGCATACTTCAGCGCTGATTTCAGCCAGTATCGGGCTGGGACTGTTTACCGCGGCACGGGTCTGTGAACAGGTGCGCACCGGTATTGAAGCCCTGCCACGTGGACAGATCAATGCCGGCTATGCCATGGGTTTTAGTACCGCGCAGTTATATCGCTATGTAATTTTGCCGCAGTCATTTCGCACCATTTTGCCGCCGTTAAGCTCGGAGCTGACCAACTGCGTTAAAAACACCTCGGTCGCCTCTCTGGTCGGGGTGGCTGAAATTATCTCGCAAATGAAAACCATCAGTGAGTACACGCAAAACACCATTGAAATTTATACCATTGTCACCGTTATTTTTATTGTGATTAATATTTGCCTGATTCAGGGCATGAACCTGCTGGAAAAACGTTTACGTGTTCCCGACCTGATTGCAGGAGAAAAATAATGGAATGGCTCACTGCATTTTTAAATGATTTACAACTGTCCGGGCCGGCGCTCTGGCATGGTTTTACCATTACCTTAAAAGTGCTGGTCATGGCGACCATTGGCGGTATTCTAATTGGCACCCTGCTGGCGTTAATGCGCCTGTCTTCTATTCGCGTACTGAATCTGTTTGCACAAGGCTATGTCAATCTGTTCCGCTCGATTCCCCTGCTGCTAGTGCTAATGTGGTTCTATTTTGCGGTACCGTTTTTCTATACCGCCCTCACCGGGAATTACCTGACCATTGATACCGCGCTGGTGTCGAGTATCGTGGCCTTTATGCTGTTTGAAGCAGCTTACTTTTCCGAAATTGTCCGTGCCGGGATTCAGTCCATTCCCAAAGGCCAGACTGCGGCTGCCTATGCGCTGGGCATGACTTATGGCCAGTCGATGCGGCTGATTATCTTACCGCAGGCCTTTCGCAAAATGACCCCGCTGCTGTTACAGCAGACCATCATCCTGTTTCAGGACTCCACCATGGTTTATGCCATTGGCCTGCTGGATTTCTTCCGTACCAATTATGTCCGCGGCGATTTAATGGCGCTGCTGACCCAATATATTCTATTTGCCGGGCTGGTGTATTTTAGCGTGAGTTTAATCGCCACCTATGCAGTGAAAAAACTACAAAGGAGGCTGACGGTATGACCGAACCCAAGATTATGATTGACCTCCAGAATGTCAGCAAATGGTATAAGGATTTTCAGGTCCTGACCGATTGCAGCACCCAGATTCGTCAGGGAGAAGTGGTGGTGGTGTGTGGACCATCGGGTTCGGGAAAATCGACCTTGATTAAAACCGTAAATGGTCTGGAACCGTTTCAAAAAGGCCAGATTCTGGTTGATGGGATTTCGATTAGCGATCCGAAAACCAATCTGAACAAACTGCGTAGCCGTGTTGGCATGGTGTTCCAGCATTTCGAGCTGTTTCCGCATTTAAGCATTACCGAAAACCTGACCATTGCCCAGATCAAAGTACTGGGCCGCTCGGAAACTGAAGCCAAACAGAAAGGGCTGGCCTATCTGGATCGGGTTGGTTTAAGTTCACAGGCCAACAAGTTTCCGGCGCAACTCTCTGGTGGGCAGCAGCAGCGGGTTGCCATTGCCCGGGCCTTAAGTATGGACCCGATTGCCATGCTGTTTGATGAACCAACCTCGGCGCTGGACCCGGAAATGATTACCGAAGTACTGGACGTGATGGTCGAGCTGGCGCGTGAAGGCATGACCATGATGTGTGTGACTCATGAAATGGGCTTTGCCCGCCAGGTCGCCAACCGGGTGATTTTTATGGATCAGGGCAAGATTGTCGAAGACTGCACCAAAGATGAATTCTTTAATACCCAGCGCGGTGAACGTGCCCAGCAGTTCCTGGATAAAATCCTGCATTAATCCATACGAACACCCTAAATTAAGAAGCAGATCAAACGATCTGCTTTTTTTCATATTCGATTATTCCAGTACCAGACGTGCATTGGTCGGCTGTACCGGCCGGTTATTCGGATGTTCCATCAGCTGTGAAAAAGCCTGAATCTGCTGTCTCGAGGCCTGCTGAATCTGTTTGAAGACAATCCAGCGCACGCCTTCGGTACATGGCGGCGTGGTTAAAGAGCCGTTAAAACGATAATAATCCCGTTGCTCCGGTAAAAATGCCGCGGCTACATCCTGATGGTTTAAAATAATGGCCTCACCGGGTTGCTGCGGTAACTCCTGCCACAGCTGTTTCAGCTTCGGATTTTCCTGACCTTCCTGAAACATAATTGCCAGCACCGCCAGCTCACCGGCAGGTGTAGCATGTACCAGATGCATCTCCATCGCAAAACTTTGCCCCTGAATGGTGTTTTCACTTGGACTATGCAAATGGAACTGCTTGAGTTCAAAGATTTTCTGGTCCAGTTCTAAATGGCTACCCTGCTCAAAATTGACCTGAACCGTGCGCTGGTTATTCACAATGGTTTTGGCCTTGGCCGCATAGTTCAGTTTTAACGGCGGCAACTGTGCCGGTGTGGTCTGGGCAATATTAATGGGCGCCTGATTCATGCCAGCGCAGGCCTGATATTCCGGTTTTAACTGGCTCCATTTATCCGGCGCAGTCTGTGCCGCATAGCTCCAGTCAAAATGACTGCCCTCGGCAGCAAAAGCCATATTCATACTCAAAAGTGCAGTCGCTGCAAAAATACTCCGTTTCATTCTTCAACCTTGAAAACACATCATCAAAAGAGCCTTGATCATTCGTAACCTGCGCCGGCAGGACAAAACCAAATCTTCCAACTGTTTATTGCTTTTGTATCTGATTGGAGCGGTTTTTGAGCGTTATAATTCAGCCTGATGGCCTGATAATGACTTGTCCGGTGCATCGACTTATCAAGTCGTACTGATCAATCACGACGTTGCCGCCCAAACCCACCTTGGTTTCCAGTTCGATGGTGATGCTTTTTTATAAGTCCGGTACTAACAGTTTTCTGGCTGCTGGATCAGCGACTTATAAAACTGATGACACTCTGCTGGAATCAACCGGCAACAACATGAGGTATTGAAGAAGTAGATCAGCGATTCTGCTGGCGCTGGCCGATTTTTTAGCTCAGCTTTAGCATGGAATTTTCGCGGTCTTACTAGGTATGTTAAGTTTTCTACCGGGATGGATTGGCCTCGAATTTTAGCTGCACCAGCATGAAGCATGATTGACGTTGTGATTTAGCCAACGCCACTTGTCATTGACGAGTTGATCACAGGATTCATCACTAAAAATGGAATATCTAAACCAAACCAGCTGATGAGTATCTTGCTTTTCAAAAGTCAGTCTTTCTGATCAGGAGCATCGATCTATGAGTTGATTGAACAGGAATTCGACAGTCTGCACGTCAGCGCCTGCATCTGTCTTAAATATGTCATAAACAGCCACTACACTGCTTGTCATCGGGATCGCACACCACTCCCTGCCCATATTCAGGGTCAATTCCAAGAAAGTGCCCTCCTCACTGTATAACATCAGCACAGCCACTATTCATTCAGCAAACGGCTGTGGGTCAAGGTGGAAGGCCATTATTTTTAATAAACTAGTTACGACTCCAGCGATTCCCTCCAGGATCGCTTTTTTTCTTTTTTAAGGGTTTATTTGTGCTGAACCGCCTCATCTTTGGGCAGGCTTCTGGCCCAGACCAGAATCGGAAGCAGACACAGCAGCGCAATCCCGCTAATCATCATTAAATAGCGTGCATAACCAAGCTGATCGCCCAGTATGCCGCTGAGGCTATACAGCCCACCACTGACGGTAGCCATCAGCGCCACCTGAAAAGTAAAATCGGTACCGGCCAGCTGTTTGCGGCTATAGTGCATCACCAAAGTGAGCATCACCACCAGCAGCATCGCCGAAATACCATCTTCCAGCGCATTAATCAGATAAATCAGCCACAGTGCTACCGCCTGCTGCTGTTCATACTGATAGGCCAGCCAGCTATAGGCGGCTAAAGCCAGAACTTTCAACACTGAAAACAGCACTAAAGCCCGAGCACGTGACATCACCCGGAGCAATAAGCCGGCCACACCTGCACCCAGTAACGCGGCAAACGCCCCTAGCATGGTCACATAAATACCAATCTGGGAAAAGCTCAGGCCCAAATCGACCATTAACGGTTTGAGTAATGGGCCAGACAGACCATCGGCAATTTTAAAACTGAGCAGCACCCATAACCACAGTGCCAAGCTGCGGCTCTGGCGAAAATAACCCAGATACTGGCGCACAGCCTGCCAGGAAAAAGGCGTGGTCTTCTGCGCTGTTTTGGCTGCATGTTGCGGTTCTCGATACAGTAAAATTGGCAAGGTATTTAAAAATACCAGCAGTGCCAGCATCAGAAACGTGGCCTGCCAGTGCAGCCAGTCCAAAGCCCAGAGCATGGCGCCCCCACCAACAATAAAGCCCAGCCGTGAACCAATCACCTGAAAGGTATTGCCCCAGTGCTGCTGCTGGCCAGTTAAAATATTCACCGCCAGTCCATCGGTGGCGATATCCTGCGTGGCCCCAACCAGATTCATCAGCAACAGCCCGACAAAAAAGCCAAACAAATACAGCGGTTCATTCAGGGCCTGAATCGGGATAAATGACAGCCCGATTAACACCACGACACTCAGCAACTGAGTCGGAATAATCCAGGAACGGTAATGGCCCTGAGCGCTGCGGCCAAAGCGATCCACCCACGGCGCCCAGAAAATTTTAATCGACCAGGGCAACATTAACAGGCCAAAACCGCCAATATGCGCCAGCGATACCCCTTGCGCCCGTAAGATCACCGGCAAGGCATGGGTCATAAAGCCCACCGGCAGACCTTGCGCCCAATACAGGGAAAACAGCAACAGATAAAGATTCGGCATAGCAGCGGACATTCCTTTTTATTTCAGGCCAAGCGGATAGCTCCAGGCAAAACTGCTCAAACAAAAGCGTATTTTTGCTCTGCTTCCCCATTGAATAAAGTCGCAATATTTTGTAAAACTTGGCTGAGTTTCAGTAGGATAATACATAAAAACAATGACCAAGCAATTTCCTGTTTTACCTGATCAAGTACCTGGCCGCGGCAGCGCCCTGAGTCGAGGCTTTTTTAAATCGCTCTTTTTGGCCCAAGGCTGGCAGCTGAAAGGCGAATTTCCCAACCTTCCCAAAGCGGTGGCAATTATATCCCCGCATACCTCCAATATTGATGCCTGGCATGGCTTCGCTGCTTTGCTCGGACTGGGGCTAAAAGTCACCATTTTTGGCAAACATACCCTATTTAATACACCGTTAAAACCGCTGCTGGAGTGGATTGGGGTGGTGCCGGTAATTCGCCATGCGCCGCAGGGCCATACCCAGCAGATTATTGAAATTATCCGGCAACGTGAACAGATCTGGGTCGGCATGGCGCCGGAAGGCACGCGCAAACAGGCCGAGCAAATTCGCAGCGGTTTCTATCATATTGCCTATGGCGCACAAATTCCGATTGTGATGTTCTCTTTTGATTATGCGCATAAGACCATTCATATTCTTGGTGTGTTTCATCCGACCGGGCATTATGAACAGGATTTAGACGCGATTTATCAGCATTATGAAGGCAAGTTTTCTGCCAAAAATCCGCACTGGCTGGCCAAGCCGTTACAAAAACGCTGGCCCAAAGACTAGCCAAAACCGTATTTTTTTGCTGAGATGTGCGCATATTTTGTTGAATTAATCTCCTATCGAATCATGAAATTACTGCAATTTTCGACAGCCGGCCTGTTATTGCTGGCACTTTCCGGCTGTGATCGGGCGGTACAAACCCCAGTGACTCCAACGCCTATTCAGGCCCGTGAACCGGTGGTGGCCATTGCCCTAGGCGGTGGCGGTGCCAAAGGATTTGCCCATATTGGCGTACTGAAAGTTTTGGAATCACACGGCATTAAACCGAAAATTGTGACCGGCACCAGTGCCGGCAGTTTTGTCGGCAGTCTGTATGCCAGCGGCAAATCACCGTATCAGTTACAGCAACTGGCCCTGAACTTTAAAGAATCCGATATTCGCGATTTAACCCTGAACCGTCAGGGTTTTGTGCTGGGCCAGAAACTGCAGGACTATGTCAATCAGCAGGTGGGTAACAAAGCCATCCAGCAGTTCCCGATTCGTTTTGCTGCGGTCGCTACCCGTCTGGACAATGGCCGTAAAGCCGACTTTATTAAAGGCAATGCCGGTCAGGCGGTACGTGCCTCCTGCAGTATTCCAAATGTGTTTGTGCCGGCGACTATTGGCGGCACCAAATATGTCGATGGCGGCCTGGTCAGCCCGATTCCGGTCAAAACTGCCAAAGATATGGGCGCCGATCTGGTCATTGCGGTGGATATTTCCGCGCGTCCAACCGGTAATACGCCCATGAATATGTGGGGCCTGCTCGATCAGACCATCAACATTATGGGCCAGCAGAGTATTCATGAAGAGCTGCGTCAGGCCAATGTGGTGATTCAGCCTAAAGTTGGTCATATTGGTACACTGGATTTAAAAGCCAGCAACCAGACCATTTTAGAAGGTGAAAAAGCTGCCCAGCTGAAAATCCGCGCCATTGAAAAAGCCATCAGCGACTTTAAAAAATCTCCGGCCGCTTTGGCACCACCACCCAAAGCCAAATTTTAACATCGGGGATTTTTTCATATCCAAGTCGGTTCTCATCTGCTACATTGAACAGCATACAGATTGATCTATATCAATGATTCTTTTTACAATCATTCGCGACGAGTCGATGTATGGAATTTGTTCTTGAACCTTGGCACTGGTTTGTTTTAGGCATTTTGCTGATTCTTTCCGAGCTGCTGCTGCCGGCTTTTGCTGCGCTCTGGTTTGGCGTGGGCGCGCTGATGGTGGGCGTTTTATATCTGCTGTTCCCGATGATGGGCACCACCACGCAGCTGGTGATGTGGATCATTTTATCGGTGCTGTGTACCCTGCTCTGGTTTAAATTTATTAAACCACTGTCGATTGATAAAACCAAAGCCGGCCTGTCACGGGAAGCCACCATCGGCCAGATTGGTATGGTCATCCAGACCAATCTGGAGCATGACGAAGTGAAAGTCCGTTTTCCGATGCCGGTGCTCGGTTCTGATGAATGGAACTGCCGCACTCTAAGTCCGGTGCAGGTCGGTGATCGTGTGCGTGTGGTCGATATTCTTGGCAATGATCTGGTTGTGCAGTTGCATAGCCTGCAGAATGACAACGAAAAACAGTGAGTAATATAAAATGAATGCTGGCTCCATTATTGTTTTAGCCCTGCTGGCCTTTGTGGCCATCACCATTTTTAAAGGGGTGCGTATTGTTCCACAAGGCTATAAATGGATTGTGCAACGTTTGGGTAAATACCACACCACCCTAAGTCCGGGTCTGAACTTCGTAATTCCCTATGTCGATGAAGTGGCCTATAAAGTCACCACCAAAGACATTGTACTGGACATTCCATCTCAGGAAGTCATCAGCCGCGATAACGCCGTTCTGCTCATGAACGCGGTGGCCTACATTAACCTGACCACGCCAGAAAAAGCGGTGTACGGGATTGAAAACTATTCTTGGGCCATTCAGAACCTGGTACAAACCTCGTTGCGTTCTATTGTCGGTGAAATGGATCTGGATGATGCGCTGTCCTCACGTGACCATATTAAGGCACGTTTAAAAGCCTCGATTTCAGATGATATTGCGGACTGGGGTATTACCCTTAAAACCGTTGAAATTCAAGATATTAAACCATCCAACACAATGCAGTCAGCAATGGAAGAACAGGCGGCAGCAGAACGTCAGCGTCGTGCCACCGTAACCAAAGCCGATGGTGAAAAACAGGCAGCCATTCTGGAAGCCGAAGGCCGTCTTGAAGCTTCACGCCGTGATGCCGAAGCACAAGTGGTGCTGGCCGAAGCTTCGCAACGTGCTATTGAAATGGTCACGACAGCAGTCGGCGATAAAGAAATTCCGGTGGCCTATCTGCTTGGTGAACAATATGTGAAAGCCATGCAGGATATGTCGAAGTCGCCAAATGCCAAGACGGTGGTATTACCGGCCGATATTCTGAATACCATTCGTGGGGTCATGGGCCGACAAAACTAAGCACCTTTTTAGCCAAAAATAGACAGCCTGGATGCTGTCTATTTTTATTGCCTGAAAGAAAAATCAGTATTTCATGCAAAATTATGGTTAAATTTCGCCTTCATTTTTTGAATCTTTCAGGACTTGTGAGTATCCATCAAGAATTTGCATGGAACGCATTGAGGCCATAAGTCCTTTACTGTCCAACATACTATATGGATACCGTATGAGCTCCCTAAATCCGACCTTAATCACCTTTCTGTTTTATATTGTCGCCATGATCGCGATTGGTCTGATGGCCTATCGCGCAACCACCAACTTTTCAGACTATATTCTGGGTGGCCGCCGTTTAGGCAGCTTTGTCACGGCCCTGTCTGCTGGCGCATCGGATATGAGTGGCTGGTTATTGATGGGTTTACCGGGAGCAATTTATCTGTCCGGTTTATCTGAGGTGTGGATTGCCATTGGTCTGATTATTGGTGCCTGGCTGAACTGGTTACTGGTTGCGGGCCGCTTACGGGTACATACCGAAGTGCAGCACAATGCCCTGACCTTACCGGATTATTTCTCCAATCGCTTTAATGACCAGAAAAAAGTGCTGCGTATTGTATCCGCCTTTGTGATTCTGATTTTCTTTGCGATTTACTGTGCCTCTGGCATGGTGGCCGGTGCGCGCTTGTTCGAAAGTATGTTTGAAATGTCGTATAGCACGGCCTTATGGATCAGTGCCATTGCCACCATCAGCTATGTTTTTATTGGCGGCTTCTTGGCGGTGTCCTGGACAGACACCATTCAGGCTGGCCTGATGATCTTTGCCTTAATCCTGACGCCTATTGTCACCCTGCTGACCTTTTCTGATTTATCTCAAGTGACGCTGGCACTGGAAGCTGCGCGTCCGCAAGCCATGAATCTGGTCGGTGATTTAAGTATTGTTGCGATTATCTCGTTACTGGCCTGGGGCCTGGGTTATTTCGGTCAGCCCCACATTCTGGTGCGCTTCATGGCGGCAGATTCGGTGAAGTCAATTCCAAATGCACGCCGTATTGGCATGACCTGGATGATCCTGTGTTTAGGTGGTGCGGTGGCGGCCGGTTTCTTTGGTATTGCCTACTTCCAGCAACATCCGGAACTGGCCGGGGTGGTGAATGCCAACCCTGAAACCGTGTTTATGGAGCTGACCAAAATCCTGTTTAACCCGTGGGTGGCTGGTATTGTACTGGCGGCAATTCTGGCTGCGGTGATGAGTACCCTAAGCTGTCAGCTGCTGGTGTGTTCAAGTACTCTGACTGAAGACTTTTATAAATCGTTCCTGCGAAAATCTGCCTCACAAAAAGAGCTGGTCTGGGTTGGCCGTTTAATGGTATTACTGATTGCCCTGCTGGCAATATGGATGGCCGGTAATCCTGAGTCGAAAGTGCTGGGCCTGGTGGCTTATGCATGGGCTGGTTTTGGTGCTGCCTTTGGTCCACTGATTATTTTGTCTTTATTCTGGAAACGCATGACTTTAAATGGCGCACTCGCCGGCATGATCGTGGGTGCGTTGATGGTGATTCTCTGGAAAAATGTCTGGGGCGATACCGGTATCTATGAAATTATTCCGGGCTTTGTCTGCTCGTTCATTGCCATTATTGTGGTGAGCTTGCTGGGCAAAGCGCCAAGCAGCAGCATTACTGAGCGTTTTGATGAAGCAGACCGCTTGTACAAACAACAGACTCAATAATTGCTCCATGCAAAAACAAAATAGCCAGTGACATCACTGGCTATTTTTTTAGCAACTTAATTGATCAATTCAAAGACTGGACAGTAAGAGAGTACGCGGACCATTTTGGATGGTGACAATGGCTGATAACCTCTGCCCCAACCATCCCACCAAAGAACAGCAAACGCCCCTTGCTGCTGTTCTTTAGCTGAATCTTTGAAGCAGCGTTTAAGATTCCAGCCCTTCTTTATTGCCCTGCTTTTTACGCGACTTGCTAAAGCGCTGCGCCGGCCAGGACATAATAAAACGTGCACCGCCCAAAGTGGTGCTCTGATCCACCTCAATCTTGCCGCCAAACCAGTAGGCAATCCGGCTGACAATCGACAGGCCTAAACCATAACCACCAGAGGCACGGGTACGGCTATCATCTAAACGGGCAAAGGCTTCAAATACGCGGCTCCGGTCTTCTTCTGGAATGCCCGGCCCATCATCTTCCACACAGACATAAGCCACGCCTTGTGCAGTCACGCCACCGCTGACCAGTACCTTGTGGTCACAATAACGCACCGCATTCCCGACCAAGTTCTGCACCACGCGGTGTAAATAACGGCGCTCGGCATCGACTTCCAGACTGGTCGACATGGTTTGCAGCTGGATGTCCTTACCGGTTTTCAGCGCATTAGTTTCATTGACCACCTGATCCAATACATCAAACAGCACCACTTTTTCAATTTCTAACGATGGCATGCCCTGCTCCAGTTTGGCATAGGTCATGATCTCGTCAATCAGGGTATTCAGCGCTTCAATGTCTTTATCAATCATGTCCAGCTGCTGAATCCGGTATTCATAATCATCTTCTTCGGCCAGCATTTCCATCCCAAAACGAATCCGCGCCACCGGGGTACGCAGTTCATGCGATACCGCGCGCATCAGCTCGCGCTGGGCTTCAATCAGACGCTGGATATGATCGGACATGCTGTTATAGCTGGAGGCCAGACTGGCCATTTCATCTGAACCATCAATGGGTAAACGCAGGTTTAAATCGCCGGTTTTCATACGGTTCAGGGCGAAATTTACTTCACGGATTTTGCGCTGCATCGGCAGAATCAGGCCATAAATGCCCAGACTCAGAATAAACAGACTCAGCAAGGTAATCCCGGCCGCCAGCTGGAATGGCATCCAGTTAAACAGCGGGACCGGACCAAGTACCAGCACCTCGGATGGTGAATTCGGCATTGGTGAAATAATGGAGATGGTGGTGCCACGTACGCTGGCATTATCCCGATACAGGATAATGCTGTGGTCCAGCCTTAAACGGCCAATTTGCTCGGAGTCGAGCGGTAAATCAGCAATGTTCTGAATGTCGATAGGATAAGAAAACTGATCCTGGATACGGGCCAGATACTCTTTTTCCTGTCCCGGGAAATAGACCAGATAATCCAGAATAAAGATCGGCAATGCCTTCATTTGCCGTTCGGTAATTTCATCGGCCTTGATATACAGATAGTGTTCCGGGTCATTTTTCAGACCCATAATAATATAGGCTGTGGTCGTTTCTGCATCGTAACGTACCGCAGCCTTACGCTCTTTAATCCGTTTCAGTTCGGCCCGTGACAGCTCGACCTTATCGGCAGCAATATAATAGATGGGCAGTTCCAGCAAATCCGAGGCATCTGAAATCCAGTCCTGCTTTTGCTGCTCATTGGGTTGTCGCGCCACCCCTTCACTAATGATATAGGCCATACCATCGGTCAGGGATTCACGATATTCTTGCGCGCGCTGATAGTTAATGATCTGAACCAGCAGATAGCCAAACACGGCCACCAATGCCACCAGAATCACCAATCCTGCATAAATCCGCAAGAATATGCTGTGTTTGAACACGAAAAACCGTCCTATCTCAGATACGTGCGACGATTATATACCATTCGTTTCTTTGACAAATAAGTATCCTTTGCTGCGTACAGTTTTAATACGCTTTGGATTTTCCGGGTCATCGCCAATTTTTGGACGGATGCGCGAAATACGCACGTCAATTGAACGGTCCTGACCGTCATATTCAATACCGCGCAGGCGTTCGAAAATATCTTCACGTGACAGGATACGGCCAGCATTCGAAGCCAGTAACCAGAGCAGGTCATATTCTGCGCTGGTGAAATCGACCAGTTCACCATTCAAGGTTACTGAGCGGCCACCATTGTCGATGACCAGGTCATCAAATTCGATACGCTGTGCCACTTCATCTTCAGGGGCTTTGTCAGTACGGCGCAGCAAGGCACGAATACGCGCCAGCAGAACACGTGGCTGAACCGGCTTGGCGACATAGTCATCTGCACCCATTTCCAGACCCAGAACCTGGTCCATATCTTCGGTACGTGCAGTGAGCATCAGAATCGGTTGATGATAATGTGGACGAATCTCGCGGCAAATGGTCAAACCGTCTGCACCCGGCAGCATTACATCCAGCACCACTAAATCTGGCTGCTCCGCGATAATACGGCGGATGGCACGGTTCCCATCTGGCTCAACACCCACTTCCAGTCCGTTACGGATCAGGTATTCCTGGGTTAAACGTGCCAGACGCTCATCATCTTCAACAATTAAAATTTTTGGTAACTTTTCTTCTTGGCTCATGAACTGCCCCTTTATTTGATTAAACGTATTCTATCCTTTTAAAATCCGGGAGATACGTCGAAATATATTCTGCAATATACACACGTTTACATTGTAAACAAGATGCTATTCACTAAACTGATACATCAAAGTAGCTTTTTGTTATATTTTTATTAATTATTGAATTCCTTATACTTTTCTCTTTTTTAACTGAATTCCATGAATTCAACAACATAAATCTTTTTAAAATGTACAATTTTTTTGCAGCTTTTGGCCATTGATCAGAATGTGACTGACTGTTCAAAGAGATTTTTAGTTATCCACAAGTTTATCTATAAGCAGATTATGCCGGCTTTGTTATGCTATGCCCGTGTCCGATAAGGCTTATAGCCGAATGGACAAATCGGGAATTTTTTTGCAAAAGATTTTATCCAAAAAACGCCAAAAATTTTAAAGAAAAGTCAATATTGATCTACCCTAAAATTTCCCGTATCTTGTGTTCAATTCAATTTTAAACCACTAAGTCTTGTGTTTATTCCTCAAACACTGTGGCCTATTTTTTGCCCGGTTCAATGGTCTATAAACATAACAATAGATGACAATGGAGCTATGCTGACATGAGCGTAATCACATCCACACCCGGTCAACTTCAGGTGATTAAACGCACCGGTGAAGTGGCCCCTTTCGATGCAGAAAAAATCTCTGTAGCGATTGGTAAAGCTTTCCTGGCGGTTGAAGGTCAGCAAAGCGCCGATTCCAGCCGTATTCATGACCGTATCGAACAACTGACTGAAATGGTTCTGAACACGTTTAAGCGTCGTTTACCATCAGGCGGCACCATTCACATTGAAGAAATTCAGGACCAGGTTGAGCTTGCGCTTATGCGTACAGGCGAACAGAAAGTTGCTCGTGCTTATGTCATCTATCGCGAACAACGTTCTGAAGCACGTAAGCAGATGGGTGCCAACCATCACCCGACCTTACAGATCACTGACAGCCAGGGCCAGTTAAAGCCACTGGATTTAAGTGCATTGACAGCAACCGTCACCACTGCAGCTGAAGGTCTTGAAGGCATTGATGTTCAGGCCATTGTCGATGAAACCGTGAAAAACCTGTACAACGGCGTAAAAGAGTCAGACATCTCAACCACCATGATGATGGCGACGCGTACCCGTATTGAACAGGAACCAAACTATACTTACGTTACTGCGCGCCTGCTGTGTAATGACTTAGTGGCAACAGGCCTGGAGTTCCTGGGTCTACCAGTAGAAACCCCTGAAGGCGAAGCTCTGGAAACCTTCCTGAAAAAAGGTATCGAGCTGGAGCTGCTGTCAGAAGACCTGCTGAACTTTGATCTGGCAAAACTGGCCGCTGCCATTCAGCCAGAACGTTCTAACCAGTTTACGTATCTTGGTTTACAGACGTTATTCGACCGTTACTTCATCCATAAAGATGGTATCCGTTTCGAATTGCCACAATTGTTCTTCATGCGCGTTTCTATGGGTCTGGCGCTGAACGAAGACAACAAAGAAGAACGTGCAATTGAGTTCTATAACTTGTTGTCGAGCTTCGACTACATGGCTTCTACGCCTACCCTGTTTAACTCAGGTACGCTACGTCCGCAGTTATCTAGCTGTTACCTCACCACCATTGGTGATGACCTGTACGATATTTATGGCGCAATGCGTGATAACGCAATGCTGTCTAAATGGGCAGGCGGTTTAGGTAATGACTGGACTCCAGTTCGTGCCCTGAACTCTTACATCAAAGGGACCAACGGTAAATCACAAGGTGTGGTACCGTTCCTGAAAGTCGCGAACGATACTGCGGTTGCGGTGAACCAGGGTGGTAAGCGTAAAGGTGCGGTCTGTGCCTATCTTGAAACCTGGCACTTAGACATTGAAGAATTCCTGGAACTGCGTAAGAACACCGGTGATGACCGTCGTCGTACCCATGACATGAACACAGCGAACTGGGTCCCTGACTTATTCATGCAACGTGTGTTTGAAGATGCAGAATGGACCCTGTTCACGCCATCTGAAACACCAGACCTGCATGATCTGACTGGACAGGCCTTCACTGAGCGCTATACGCATTACGAAGCGGTAGCGAAAGAACAGAACCTGCTGCACAAGAAAGTACGTGCCAAAGACTTATGGCGCAAAATGCTGTCGATGCTGTTCGAAACCGGCCACCCGTGGATTACATTCAAAGACGTATGTAACCTGCGTTCACCACAACAACACGTGGGCGTGGTGCACTCATCTAACCTGTGTACAGAAATCACCCTGAACACCAGCAAAGATGAAATCGCGGTCTGTAACCTGGGTTCAATTAACCTGGTACAGCACGTTCAAGGTGGCAAGCTGGATCATGAAAAACTGGCACGTACCATCAAAACTGCGGTACGTATGCTCGACAACGTGATCGACATCAACTACTACGCGGTACCACAGGCGAAAAACTCGAACCTGCGTCACCGTCCGGTAGGTATGGGGATCATGGGCTTCCAGGATGCACTGTACGAAATGGGCATCGCCTACGGTTCTGATGCAGCAGTTGATTTTGCTGATGAATCAATGGAAGTGATTTCTTACTACGCAATTCAAACCTCAAGTGATCTGGCGGTTGAGCGTGGTACCTATGAAACCTTCAAAGGTTCATTATGGGATCAGGGTATTTTACCAATCGACTCTTTAGAGCTGGTAGCGAAAACCCGTCCTGAGCGCATGTTTGAAGTTGATCGTACCCAACGTCTGGACTGGGACACTTTACGTGCCAAAGTTCAAAAAGACGGTATGCGTAACTCGAACGTGATGGCCATTGCACCAACAGCAACTATTTCTAACATCTGTGGCGTGTCTCAATCGATTGAGCCAACCTTCCAGAACCTGTATGTGAAATCAAATCTGTCTGGTGAGTTCACTGTGATCAACCCTTACCTGGTACGTGCCTTGAAAGAACGCGGCCTATGGGATGCGGTAATGGTCAACGACCTGAAACACTTCGAAGGTTCAGTACAAAAGATTTCGCGTATTCCTGAAGAGCTGAAAGCCATCTTCGCGACTGCGTTTGAAGTTGAGCCGCGCTGGATTGTGGATGCTGCATCTCGTCGTCAGAAATGGATTGATCAGGCACAGTCACTGAACCTTTACATCTCTGGTGCAAATGGTAAAAAACTGGACATCACTTATAAGATGGCTTGGTTACGTGGTCTGAAAACGACGTATTATCTACGTGCTTTAGGTGCAACATCGGCTGAGAAATCAACCATTAACACGGGCGCACTGAATGCAGTAAAACCAACCACAGTTGCGGCGCCGGTTGCAGCAGTGGCACAGGAAACTGCACCTGCAGCAGCTCCAGCAGCGGAAGAAGGTTTTGAACAGGCGGCACCAGTGCCAATGGCATGTTCAATTGACAACCCGGATTGTGAGGCTTGTCAGTAAGCTTCGCTTGATAAAAGTCCCCCTAAATCCCCCTTTTTCCAAAGGGGGACTTCCCAAAATCAGATTCGATATGCGGGAAGCCCGTTCTTTATTAAAGGAGGGGTTTGGGGCGGATTCCAAAGTATTTGAAAATAACACAGGAAAAGACCATGCCTCCTATGACTCATAACTATATGTTAGGACTCGCGGTTCTGGTCTTTTCCTTTATTTTCTTTTACACGCCGATGGTCTATGCCTTTTTGGCCATTCGCAAACAGAAGCGAAAGCAAAATAAGTCTTGAGGATCGTGTTCTACGTACATTTTTAGAACAAGCATCGGCAAAACTTAATTTTGCTTTCACAAATTAAGCGTATAGTAAGACATCTCCCCTTCGTCGTGAGATGTCCAATAAAAGATATAAAGCAACGAAGAGAGAATTGATATGTCTATCCTAAGTTGGGACGATTTCGAAGATGATTCGCAAAAACCGGCTGCTCCTGAACACCAGCCTACGCCCGTCGAACCGCAAAAAGCGGCTAATCCGCAAGTGGTACCTGCTGCAGAGCAACCACAGACGCATGTGGCAGCTGCACAACCCGCTGCAACCCCTCGAAGCGGATCAGCAAATTCAACCGATTCGCTGGCAAGAGCATCTGCTTCCCTAGAACAGCTTGACGTGGCGCCTGGCCTGGAAGAGCTGGAAATGGGTGCAGGACGCGTACAGGTTGATGACAAACGTATGATCAACTGCCGCGCTGACTTAAACCAGCTGGTGCCGTTCAAATACGAATGGGCTTGGCAAAAATATCTGGATGGTTGTGCCAACCACTGGATGCCACAAGAAATCAACATGAACCACGACATCGCGTTGTGGAAGTCTGAAAATGGCTTGACTGAAGATGAACGTACCATCGTGATGCGTTCACTGGGCTTTTTCTCGACTGCTGACTCACTGGTGGCCAATAACCTGGTTCTGGCGATCTACCGTCACATCACTAACCCGGAATGCCGTCAGTACATCTTGCGTCAATCGTTTGAAGAAGCGATTCATACGCATGCGTATCAGTACTGTATCGAATCTTTGGGCATGGATGAAGGCGAAGTCTTCAACATGTACCGTGAAGTACCATCAGTCGCACGTAAAGCAGCTTGGGGCTTGAAATACACCCAGTCTTTAAGCGACCCAACCTTCAAAACCGGTACGCCTGAAAACGACCAGATTTTGCTGCGTAACCTGATTGCATTCTACTGCGTACTTGAAGGTATTTTCTTCTACTGCGGTTTCACGCAAATCCTGTCAATGGGCCGTCGTAACAAGATGAATGGTGTGGCGGAACAGTTCCAGTACATCTTGCGTGATGAATCAATGCACTTGAACTTCGGTATCGACATGATCAACCAGATCAAGATCGAGAACCCGCACTTGTGGACCGCTGAGTTCCAGCAAGAAGTGATTCAAATGATTCTTGAAGGCACCATGCTTGAGATTGAATATGCGCGTGACACCATGCCACGTGGCGTATTGGGTATGAATGCTGGCATGATGGAAGAATATCTGAAGTTCATCTGTAACCGCCGTTTAAGCCAGTTGGGCTTACCTGAGCAGTTTAGCGGTGTGACCAACCCGTTTGCCTGGATGTCTGAGATGATGGATCTGCGTAAAGAGAAGAATTTCTTCGAGACGCGTGTAACGGATTATCAGACGGGCGGTGCGTTGAGCTGGTAAAAGTTTATGATTAAACCCTCCGAAGAGGGTTTAATTTTTTCAGCACTATAAATAAGCTGAATTCATCTGCGAATAAAAAATATAAATTCGCACCCTCTTGAATACAAAAAAGACGCGATACGCGTCTTTTTATAAAAATTCTGAATCTTTAAGCCGGAATACGTAACACCTGTCCAGGGAAAATATCATCCGCATCTTTTAACAAAGGACGGTTGGCTTCAAAGATTTTATTATACTGATTAGCATCACCATAAAATTCTTTTGAGATTTTAGACAGGGTATCGCCTGATTTAACTGTATAGAATTTACTTTCTGGTTCTGGCGTTGCCACAGTCATCTGATCATCCACTTGCGCGACATGATCAATATTGCCCACCGCCAGTACAATTTTCTCACGATCGGCCTGGCTTTGTACCTGCCCTTTAATCGTGGCTAAATCGGTCTTGCCATTATAGTTCACAGAAAGGCCCGTAATTGGCAAGCCTAAAGATTTAATATGTCCTAATAATTTATTGGCCATTTCCTGTGCAGACGGTTCTGCTGGGGCCGCTGGTGCAGCCGGTTGTTGCTCTGCCGGGGCAGTGTTTTTCTTACCAATACCTTTTACAAAATCAAAAAGTCCCATTGTTATTCTCCAGCTTTTATTTGATGCAATTGATTTTTATCAATCATTTGGAATTGCGTGCTTTCTTTTTATAACGAAAAAATACACAGGAGAGCGTTGCGCTTGGTTAGATAAAAGTAAGCTTATGTAATTTCGGCCGGCCATAAAAAAACCACCCAAAAGGGTGGCTTTTCTTAGCATCTGCTAAAAATCTTTAATTAACCAAGTTTTTTAGTCACATAGTCAATTGCAGATTGAACAGTTGTAATTTCGTTTGAATCTTCATCAGGAATTGTGATGTCGAAATCATTTTCGAAAGACATTACAAGTTCAACCAGGTCCAGAGAGTCTGCACCTAAGTCATCCATAAAAGATGCTTCGTTTTTAATCTCTTCAGCTTTAAGACCAAGTTGTTCAGCAACCGCTTGTTTAACGCGTTGTTCGATATCGCTCACAGGAATTCTCCTCATTGCTTGTGGCGTTTTTAATGCCGTTAGTTTAATTGAATCTATAAGTTTTTGAAAGTTTATACATGAGCTTAATTCATGTATAAACCACCATTTACATGTAACACTGTACCAGTGATGTAACTTGCTTTGTCAGAAGCCAAGAAACTCACTGCATTGGCGATATCTTGTGGATCACCTAAACGGTTTAATGCCACTTGCTCACTCATTTTTTTGCGAATTTCTTCACTTAACTGTTCGGTCATTTCTGTTGCAATAAAACCGGGTGCAACAGAGTTAACCGTAATTTGACGGCTGCCCATTTCCTTGGCCAGGCTGCGGCTAAATGCCTCAATCCCTGCTTTGGCCGCAGAGTAGTTGGCCTGTCCCGGATTGGCAAAGTGTGCCACCACTGAACTAATATTAATAATGCGACCGAAACGCGCTTTGGTCATGCCTTTCAGTACACGTTTAGACAAACGGTAAACGGCTTTCAGATGAATGTTGAGGATATCATCCCAGTCATCTTCAGACATACGCAGTAACAAATTATCTTTGGTAATACCGGCATTGTTCACCAAGACCAGTACCGGACCATAGTTTTGTTCGATGTCCGAAATGAGCGCATCAATTGCCTCGCCATTACGAACATCCAGGACTTTACCCGCACCCTGTTCACCAAAGCCTGTGCTCAGTTTTTCTGCACCTGCTTCAGAAGTTGCTGTCCCAACCACAAAATAACCGTCTTGAATAAGCTGCTGAGCGATGGCTGCACCAATCCCTCGGCTTGCACCTGTCACCAATGCGACTTTGCGTTCTTGTGTCATGCAATTTTCCCTTCAGCCACTAAAATGGCATTTAAGGCATCCTCCAGACGACTGTTACTGTCAATCGGGAATGCTTTTTCTATGTGAGGTAAGCGTTTTGCAAGGTTCGCCAATACGTTTCCTGGACCACATTCAACAATGTACTGAATGCCCTGGTCTTGCAGGTACTGCATGGTGTTTGTCCATTGCACAGACTGATACAATTGAGCAGTCAAAGCCTGACGCAATTGAGCAACATCAGTTGCTACAGCTGCGCCCACATTTTGTATTACAGGAATGCTTGGTAGCTCAATGGCAGTTTGTTCCAAAGCTTGTGCGAACTGTTCTGCAGCCGGTTTCATCAGTGAACAGTGCGATGGCACTGACACCGGAAGCGCAATAGCTTTGGCTGAATTTTCTTTGGCGAGTGCGATGACTGCATCTACCGCTGCTTTATCACCAGCAACTACCACCTGACCTTGGGCATTGTAGTTGGCTGCTTCAACTGAACCGGTGCCTTGTGCGGTAGCTTGCGCACACAGTTCAATCACTTTGGCATCTTCCAGACCCAAAATGGCCGCCATAGCGCCCTGGCCTTGTGGCACAGCCGACTGCATGAGTTTGCCACGCAGATTGACCAGCTTCACGGCATCACCCAGTGATAACGCACCAGCCGCTACCAGCGCGCTGTATTCGCCCAGAGAGTGGCCAGCCAGATATTTGGGTGCTACACCACCCAGCTCCAGCCAGACACGCCACAATGCAATACTGGCGGTCAATAAAACCGGCTGGGTAAATTCTGTTTGATCTAAACCTTCACCACTTTGCGCAATGTGCCATAAATCAAAACCGATTGCGGCCGATGCTTCCGCAAAAGTTTCACGCACACCAGCAAACTGTTCTGCAAGTTCTGCCAGCATGCCGACTTTTTGTGAACCTTGTCCAGGAAACACAAATGCAGTTTTTGTCGCTTGCTCGAATCGTGTAGCAGACATATAAAAATCCTTTCGTGTAGAGCTGTTTTAAACAGGGTACGCCCCTTCAACAGTTCTTTTTTATGTAAGCTGATCGTTGGTGCGAAAATTTAACACTATTTTTCGGGTGAAGTAATTGCGAAAAACAACAAAAAAAGGGAGCTTACGCTCCCATTTTTTCCACTAAGCTTGACGCTTAATGCTTGTCAACAATTATTCAGCATCAGCTGCTTTAGCGAATAATTGACGACCACGGTAGATACCATCTTTAGATACGTGGTGACGACGATGAGTTTCACCAGTAGCTTGGTCTACAGTTAATGCATTCTCGGTTAAAGCGTCATGTGAACGGCGCATGTCACGGCGAGAGCGACTTTTACGGTTTTGCTGAACGGCCATGATGGCTCCTTACAAAGATCGAAAAAATGGATCAGAACAAATTCAGTTGTCTTAACGCAAAATTATAACATAATTTTTAGTTAAGTTTACCCTTCAAACTTGCCAAAACATCAAACGGATTATCCCGTTTTTCTTCGACATCGTTCTGAACGGCAGGTTGATGCTTGTGTTCGCAAGCGTCATGCTTAGGCGACAAAGGCAGCAACAATAACAGTTCATCTTCTATAAGTGCGAGTAAATCAGCCGTCGCCGGTGAATCATAATCACCTTTGCTGGTTGCTTCACTTTCACCCAGAACAATGAAATCAGCATCCTCATCCAAGCGCTCTATCAGTGACTCATCATCTACAAGCGCTAAATGGAAGTCTAAAACAAGGTCAATTTCCACAGTATCCAGACAGCGCTGGCATTCCATTGGAACTTGTGTTTCAACGTGACCATCTAGCCATGCAATGCGATGATAGGCATCCATTGATAGCTTACAGTCTATGTTAATCAATTGATCATCAATTGATCCAACAGCTTCACGAGCAATACGAGCAAAGCGAGACAATGGCAGGGTACCTGACCATGTAAAGCCCTGTTCAGCCCATTTAAACGGCTCAATCTGTGCCGGAAAGGTATTTGCTGACATAATTAAGGCGGCAATTCTACAAATTCATCAGTACTCTGTCAAAGATTAAGATACAATTTTGTACTTATTTAGACAGACCAATTGGGTAAATTAAGTCATGCATCTGTTGCAGCCGCAAACAGAAGTGAATGTTTCATCACTCGTTAGCACACTTTCAACGCTCGATTCTGACATTTCACCTGACCAAGTGCAACTCTCGGACTGGTTGAAATTATCGACAGAATCAGAATACGTCGATTGGCTCATCTTACACTTTAATCACTGGTTTTCCCACCACAATGTCAACCTGGTGCTTGGTGATTTTGAACCGGAGTATTTTCCCGCCACCGCAGACACCCCTGCTCGCATCCAGTTTGCGCATGGTTTCTTTAACAGTGCCCTGCATGAAATCAGTCACTGGACCATTGCCGGTGAGGAACGCCGTAAACAGCCCGATTTAGGCTACTGGTATGCCCCCGATGGCCGCACGGCTGAGCAGCAGGCCCTGTTTGAGCAGGTCGAAATCAAGCCGCAAGCGATTGAATGGATGTTTGCCACTGCATTTGGACGCAAATTCCGGGTTTCTTTAGATAACCTGACCGGTGAAGGCGGCGATGGTGCCTGCTTTAAAGACAATGTTTATGCCCAGGTACAGCGTTATTTTCGTGGTGAAGCCAAACTGCCACGCGATGCCAAACGCTTTATTGACTGTATCTGTTTATGTACCCGGCATGGCAAAAGCTTACATAGCGATGAGTTTTCAAGAGAAATGCTTGATTAAATTACATAAATCAACGCTCTGGATACACAGGGCTTTGTACAATGGTCTGAAAAGCGAATCATCATCAGATCAGGAGAAAAGAATATGCTGCATTTAAGAGTTCATCCTGAAAATCCTCAGCCCCGTTTAATTAGCCAGGCAGTAGAACGGATTCGTGCCGGCGATGTGGTGGTCTATCCTACCGATGCAGCCTATGCCATTGGCTGCCAGATTGGGAATAAAGCAGCCATGGAACGGATTGCTCAGATTCGTGGTCTTAGCCCTAAACATCAATATGCAATTTTATGTTGTGACCTGTCCGATATTGCCACTTATGCCAAGGTCGATAATGCCATGTATCGCCTGCTAAAAAACAATACCCCGGCAGTGACCACTTTTATTTTACCGGCCAGCAGTGAAGTGCCACGCCGTCTGATGCACCCGAAAAAGAAAACCATTGGCCTGCGTATTCCGAGCAATCCGGTTTGCCAAATGTTACTGAAAGAGCTGGATGAACCGCTCTTGACCTCCACCCTGATTTTACCGGGGCAGGATGATCCACTGGATGATCCTTATGATATTGAAATGCAGCTTGGTAAACGCATTGATGTGTTTATTGATAGTGGCCTGGGGACTTTAACCACCACCAGTATTGTCGATTTATCTGGTGATCAGCCGGAAATTATCCGTCGTGGTATTGGTGATGTGAGTGCGTTTGAATAACGGCGCTCAGCGCCACCTCAGGAGGAAACGGTATGGATTTATTTTATCTGTTGCTCAACCTTCGCGAGTTTCCAAAAAGCCAGCTAATCTATGCGACTCAGCCCTGGTCTCTGGAAGCTGAGGTTCTACTGCTGGATGCAATACCCAACCCGGCTGTCGTGTTCTCTATCGAACAACAGGCATATCATCTGCTGTCGAGTGTTGAAGAGGCCTATATCCTGTCCTTAAGATTAGGCCGCCAGAACCTGTGCAGCCGTGAAATGTGTCAGCAAGTGCTGGAACAGCTTGAGCAGTCCGCTTTATCACGTGCTTGATCGGAGTTAAGCTTTTCTTGCTAAAACCCTCATCTGTATGCGCTTTAAGACCCTATCTTCCAATTGAACGTGATTTTTCCTGCTTTTTCGCTGCAGGATTGCCATCTACTTTTGCTTTTTTTCGCTTTTAGTCATTTGGGTAATTTATTTCATGGTCAATTTCCATTAAACTACGCGCAATTAACTCCATGCTTTCTTTTCGATGTGAGATCGAATGTAAAGCTCTTTTCATGCCTTTGAAAATTCGCGTGGCCTAAAACTGTAATGAATCAATCTGTGCATCCTGCTATGGACCAAGTCCCGCACATCCGCGTTTTGGATGAGTGGCAAGAGACGATTCCTGAGGATTTATATATTCCTCCTGCAGCATTTGAAATTCTGTTAGAGCATTTCGAAGGCCCGCTCGACTTTCTGATTTACCTGATTCAAAAAAACGGCTTTGACCTGCTACAGGTTGATATCGCACCGATTGCCTCTCAGTATTTGGCTTATATGGATGCGATGAAATCCCTGAATATTGAGCTGACCGCAGATTATATGGTGATGGCTGCCCTGCTGGCCGATTTAAAATCGCGTTTGCTGCTGCCGAAACCCAAAGCCATCAGCGAGCTGGAAAAAGATCCAAAGCAGGAACTAATTGACCGGCTGGAAAATTATTTACGGATTAAACAGGCGGCTGAACGTCTGGGGCAAATGCCGGTGTTAGAGCGTGATACCTTTAATACCCATGTCAGTCTGGGCCAAGTGGCGTATAGCAATGAAGGTCATGAGGCCAGCCTGTTACGTGATGCGCTATTTTGTGTATTTAACCGCCCCGAACCAGTGATTCACCAAATTCAGCAGGAACCGGTGTTACTGGAAGAACGGATTGCCTATATTGAAGCAAAGCTGCAAAGCGGTGAAGTGCTAGCGTTTGCCGAGCTGCTCAAGCCGAGCCAGGGCCGTATGGGCATGGTGGTAACGTTTATGGCGATTCTGGAACTGACCCGTCAGCAAAAAGTGGCAATTGTTGCCAGTGGTGTCGAAGCACCGCTGGCCATTCAGGGAGCACAGGCCTAATGTCAGAGCAAACCCTTAACATGTCCAGTGATGAACAGCATCATGAAGTGCTGATGCAGCTAGAAGCCATTATTTTTGCCAGTGATGCACCGGTATCGCTGGCACGTCTGAAAGAAGCATTTCAGGCACGCTATAGTAAGGCAGAATTAAAAGTCTTTTTACAACAACTGGCCATGCTGCAACATGGCCGGTCTATTGAACTGGTTGAAACTGCGCAAGGTTTCCGTTTTCAGGTACGGGCCAAATATCGTACCCTGATTGCACAGGCCTGGCCGGAACGACCAACCCGTTTATCCCCGTCTTTACTCGAAACACTGGCTGTGATTGCTTACCATCAACCGGTGACCCGAGCAGATATTGAACAGATTCGCGGAGTATCAAACAACAGTCAGATTCTCAGAACGTTGTTTGACTGGAACTGGATTAAGGAATCCGGTTTCCGGGAACTCCCTGGAAGACCCGCGTTGTTAGTCACAACGCCACAATTTTTAAATGCATTTGGCCTGACCTCTGTCGGTCAATTGCCTCCCCTGCAGGATGCCAAGGAAGCTTTCATGCACCTCGATGCCCAGGCACCGAGATCGTGAATAGGTGAACTGTTGATGATAATTTCTAAGGTTATGCTGTCATGAGTGAAAAATTGCAAAAGGTACTGGCACGCGTTGGTTTGGGTTCTCGCCGTTATATGGAAGAAGTCATTGCCGCTGGTCGTGTAAGTGTCAATGGCCAAGTGGCCCAGGTGGGTGAGCGTATTGAACCAGGCGATGAGCTTCGTATCGATGGTCGTAAAGTCAGCTTCCAGATTGAAGATGAAATCCGTCGCCGTGTGCTGATTTACTACAAACCGGAAGGTGAAATCTGTTCACGTAACGATCCGGAACAACGCCCGACCGTGTTTGATCATTTACCATCAATCGCCAATGATCGCTGGGTGATGGTCGGCCGTCTGGATATCAACTCGACCGGTCTGTTACTGTTCACCAATGATGGCGAACTGGCAAACCGCCTGATGCACCCATCCAATGAAATTGAGCGTGAATATGCGGTCCGTGTAATGGGTGAAGTCACACCACAAATCCGTAACAACATGCTACGTGGCGTGGTACTGGATGATGGCCCGGCCAAATTTGAATCCTTCTCTGAAATTGGTGGTGATGGTATCAACCGCTGGTATCAGGTGGTGGTAAAAGAAGGTCGTAACCGCGAAGTACGTCGTATTTTCGAATCTCAGGGCTTAAAAGTTAGCCGCCTGCTACGTACCCGTTATGGCACCGTAATTCTGCCACGTGAACTGCGTACCGGCCGCTGGATGGAACTGGACAAGAACGACATCGACAACCTGACCAAAGCGGTTGAGCTGAAACCACGTCAGGGAACCGGTCTGTACGGTATGGCTAAACGCCGTAATGAACGTATGCAGGAAAAACCGATGGCAGCACGTCGCGGTGGTTTCTTGCGTCAGCAGCGCCGTGACAATGAAGCAGCGCCAACGTCTTCAACCCGCGGCCCGCGTGATGATAACTTTGGCAATCGTGAACGTCGTGAAAACCAGAATGGCACACACTTTGCCCGCCGTGATAACCCAAATGGCAACAGCTTTGGCCGTCAAGAGCGTGATGAACATGCGCCACGCAAACCATTTGGCAACAAAAGCTTTAGAAAGTTTTAAGCTGCCTAGCAAAAAGCCACTCAATTGAGTGGCTTTTTTTATCACAGTTTTAATCCAAAACTGGAATCTCAATCCATTTTGCCTCTGGAAAATGCCGAGCCAAATAGGTTTTTAAATACTCAGCGGTATCTTTAGAAATCAGCGGATCTTGTGATTCATCTTTCAGGTTATAGGCCAGCGCATACAGCGACAGCCCTCGCGCCATCAACGCTTCCAGACTTAATAAGGTATGGTTAATGCTACCCAGACGTCCTGAACTGACCAGAATCACCGGATACTGCTGCTCGGCAATATAATCAATCGTTAACATGTCCGTGGTGAGCGGCACCATCAGGCCACCAGCGCCTTCCAGTAGTACCACATCAAAACGCGCTGCCAGTTGCTCTGTCGCCTGGCGGATGTTATTGAAATCAATCTCACGGCCATCAATTTTGGTGGCCAGATGCGGCGATGCCGGATAAGTGAAAATTTCGGGCATGGTCAGTTTGCTGTCATCTTCAGGCAACCAGCCACAGCCCATAATCTCCCGATGCTGCTGGATATCTTCCGAAATATCAGTATTGCCAGTCTGAATCAGCTTTTGGGTGATGGTTCGCTGTCCTTCAGCACTCCAGACCTTGGCCAGATAACCGGTGGTATAGGTTTTGCCAATTCCGGTATCAATTCCACTGACAAAATAGATCTGTGCCATTAGCCTGTGCTCCGTGCAATACAATAAATCGGATGATAACTGAGTAAATATTCCTGCTGGCCGGCCACATTCAGCCGGGAAAACTGCCGATAGGCCTGATAAAACTGCTGCAAACTGTGTTTGGTCCAGCGGTGCCCCGAAGCGGTACCCGTGACCCCGGTGGCTTTTAAATGCTGCAACACCTGGCGAGGATGTTCAAAAGCCAGGGTTTTGACGGTTTCAGACAAATACACAATTTCGAAGCCTTGTGACTCCAGACAGCGGCGCAGTTCCGGCAGGCTGAAATAATCCAGCCCCTGCCCGGTCAGGGCTTTAATTTCCTTGAGATTGTCCGGACCAAAACTAGAAAAACATAAATAACCCGAAGGCTTTAAAGCATGGGCGATTTTGGCAAACAGCTGCTGCAGATTCTGCATCCATTGCAAGGCTGAACTCGAGATCAGCACATCCAGCTGTTCTGGAAAAGCAATCTGCTCGGCATCGCCAATCCACCATTCGGTTCGGGAAGTAGAAAACGGTTGCTGCTGGACTTCTGGATACAGATCATTGAGCAGCAACTGCTGCACCTGAAAGTGCTGCTCCAGCGCACGGGTTAAAGCCCCCGTACCACAGCCAATTTCAAACACCCGTCCCAGTTTTCGACTGGTTAGATGTGACTGCATCAGCCGAACCAGTTGCTGGCAAATCTGCTGCTGAATCACCGCATGCTGCAAATAGCTGTGATGCGCCTGGGCAAAACGCCGTGCCACTTGCGATTTATTTACAGACATCGCTGACTTGTCCATCATAACAGCGCCACGCATTGCGCCAGCTCACTGGACTGAATCTGCGCGGTCAGGCAAATCCGCAGCCGTGAACTGTTTTGCGGTACGGTCGGCGGACGTACCGGCATGATATAAAACCCAGCCTGCTGTAGCTGCTGTGCCTTTTGTACGGCTTTTTCCGATTCGCCCAGAATTACCGGCACAATCTGCGAGGTCGATGGACAGGCATAGCCTTTGGCTTCAACCTGCACTTTTAATTCCTGGCTGATCTGCTGTAAATGCTGGCGCTGGGCTTGCATCTGCAACATCTTCTGGAACATAAACCGGGTCCAGGCCATATTCAGCGGCGGCTGCGCGGTACTGAAAATCAACGGGCGCATGTGGTTAATTAAATAGTCACGGATTAGCGGATGGCTAATCAGATACCCACCGACTGATGCCAAGGTCTTGCCAAAAGTCCCCACCAGAAAATCAATCTGCTCCAGCACCGCATACTGCTCTGCACAGCCCAGCCCCCGCTCTCCACGTACGCCAATGGCATGTGCTTCATCAACATACAGCATCACTTTCGGATAACGCTGCTTTAACTGCACCAGTGCCGCCAGATCGGTTTCATCACCATCCATACTAAAAATGGATTCGGTCACGACTATAATCCGTTCAATTTGCGCATCATCATGATACTGTTCCAGCAGCCGGGCCAGATGCGCCAGATCATTATGCCGGTAGCGCACCGCCTTGGCAGAAGATAAACGGATACCATCAATCATGCTGGCATGGACCAGCTTGTCAGCCAGAATCAGGGTTTTACTGTCGGCCAGTGCCGGTAAAATCCCGATATTCATATGGTAGCCACTGTTAAACAGCAAGGCGGCACGGCCAAAGGCCTGACTCAGACTCGTTTCCAGCTGCTCATATTCCGGGAAGTTCCCGGTCAGCAAACGCGACGATGAGGCGCTCATACGGCGCTCGGTGACAGGAGTTAAATCAAAAAATTCTTCACGCAAGCTGACATCGCTGGCCAGCCCCAGATAATCATTACTGGACAGATTCAGCATGCGCTGCCCGTGAATCTGAATCATGCGGCCATGTTGCAGATTGGACTGAAACTGGCGCAAATTGGCAGTGCGTTTTAACTGTTCCAGCTGCTGGGCATAATGGTCGAGCAAACTCATGCGGCATTCTCCTGCATCTGGCGAACCACCTCGGTCAACTGGGTCAGCAAGTAGTGCAGTTCATCTGCTGAAATCACATACGGCGGCATCACATAAACCAGTTTGCCAAATGGCCTCACCCAAATGCCCCGCTGTACAAACTGCTGCTGCAGGCTTTGCATATCGACTGGCGTAGTCAGTTCAACCACCCCAATTGCGCCCAGCACCCGCACATCCTGTACATGGCTCAGCTGAGCCAGTGGCGTTAAAGCCTGTTTCAATTGCTGTTCAATCTGCTGAATCTTGGCCTGCCAGTCCTGTGCCAGCAAGACTTGAGTACTTTTCAATGCCACCGCACAAGCCAGCGGATTGGCCATAAAAGTCGGGCCATGCATAAACACGCCAGCTTCCCCCTGACTGATGGTGTCTGCCACCTGCTTGCTGGTTAAAGTTGCCGACAGGGTCATATAACCACCCGTCAGTCCTTTGCCAATACACATGATATCCGGCTCGACTCCGGCATGTTCCCAAGCAAATAACTTGCCGGTACGACCAAAGCCGGTGGCAATTTCATCAAAAATCAGCAGCAGACCATACTGCTCGCATAAACGCTTGGCCTGACGCAAATATTCAGGATGATAAAAGCGCATACCGCCCGCGCCCTGTACAATCGGCTCTAGAATCAGTGCGGCCAGTGTATGCTGATGCTGGGCCAAAGCCTGTTCCAGATCGGCAATATCATCTAGGTTCCAGTCTTCATCAAAGCGGGTTTGTGGTGCCTGTACAAATAAGCGATTCGGCAGACTTGAACCAAAAATCTGATGCATGCCAGTGACCGGATCGCAGACCGACATCGCATTCCAGGTATCGCCATGGTAGCCGGAACGCGGAGTAATAAAATTGGTTTTTTGTGGCTGGCCTTGCGCAGTCCAGTACTGCACCGCCATTTTTAACGCGACTTCAACCGCCACTGAACCGGAATCGGCATAGAAAATCTTATCCAGACTCGGTGGAGTAATTTGCAGCAGTAATTTGCCCAGCTCAATGGCCGGATCATGGGTCAGACCGCCAAACATGATATGTGACATCTGCTGTAACTGGTCGGTCACAGCCTGATTCAGTTCAGGATGGTTATAGCCATGAATAGCACACCACCACGATGACATGCCATCAATCAGACAGCGGCCATCTGCGAGTTCAATGGTCGCACCATAAGCCCGCTTTACCTTGAAGGTCGGCAGCGGCTGGGTCATGGAAGTATAAGGATGCCAAAGATGTTGCTGGTCAAATAAATCGGTCATCCCGGACTCCCTGTCTGGTTTAAAATCTGCATGAGCTCGATCTTACTCCCGCCACACAGAAAAAGAAATTGCGGGAATTATCATTTCCGCTGAAGGGTCAGGAGAGTTGCTTTAAATAGTCAATAATTTTCTGTGTAACCACATCTGTTTCAAACAACGGGATGCCATGCGAGCCAGAAATCACTTCCACCTGAAGATTTGTTGCAGCTAAATTCTGTAAATCTTCTGCAACTTGGCAAGGAACCAGCTGATCTTCATGTGCCAGAAAATGATATTGTGGAGCCGGATAATTTTTTAAGATGGTCACCAGATTAAGCTGTTCCAGCAAAGCTAATCCCTGTTTTAACAAGGTTAGAGATTGCGGCTGGATTAAACTTTGTAATTTCTGTAAATCCTGCCGGCTCTGGGCACTACCCTGACAGACCAGATAACCAAAACGTTTTAAGGTCGCGGCCGCATCTTTGGCAAAGCCCTGTTTAAACTGCTGAAAAGTCTCGGGAACCATCCCGTGGGGCCACGCGTCTTGCGCAACAAAACACGGATTCGAAGCCAAAGTAATGAGCGCTTGCGGCGCCTGTCCGGATTGCGCCAGTGCATCGGCCAGTAAGGTTGCCAGCTGCCCACCCAGAGACCAGCCCATCAGCACGCTATAGCCTTTGGCCCGTTCCAGCTGCTGCTGGAACTGTACCGGATCCGCCGCATTAAAAATGTTCAGGACATCGACCTGAATGCCGTGTTGCATTAGGCTATGTTGTACAGGCTGTAACAGGCCGGTTCCTCCGCCCCATCCGGTGATCAAAAGTATACGCTGCTGCATTGTGCTGTCCTTGTTTCCATCTAGTCGCAGTATAGTAAAAATAGCGACGCCTGCACTGCATCAAAATCGCCAAATCTCGACCATAAAAAACCCGGCCAGTGCCGGGTCAATGTTGGGTTGGGCTTACATTTGCGATTGAATGTAGTTCTGCAAACCAATGAGTTCAATTAAACGCAACTGTTTTTCCAGCCAGTAAGTATGGTCTTCTTCGGTATCTGACATTTGCTGACGCAGCATGTCACGGGTGATGTAATCGCCCTTGTCTTCTGCCAGCTTAACACCTTGGGCCAGTTTTTCACGTACCTCATACTCTAGCTTTAAATCGGCTTTTAAGCAGGATAGTACGTCGGTACCGACGTCAATATCATCACGTTGCATATTCGGAGTGCCTTCAAGGAACAGAACCCGGCGAATCAAGGCATCGGCATGTTGTGATTCTTCCTGCATCTCATGGTCGATGCGTTCATAAATCTTGCTCAGGCCCCAATCTTCATACATACGCGAGTGAATCAGGTATTGATCACGAGCAGCCAGTTCGCCACCGATCAACATATTTAAATAGTCTACGACTTCTGGATTGCCACGCATTTTCATTACTCCCTTACGAATACGCTCATTATGGCGAAAGCCAAGCCAAGTTGCAAAAGATAATTTGTGTAAATATATGATTTTTATATAATTAAAATGAGAAGCATGTGCATTTACAGTTCTGGATTCAAACTTTTCCACATAAAAAAGAATTGCTTGCGCACATTTGTCTGATTTTTCTGCAACCCAAACACACAAAGCGGCAAATTTAGAATTTTGTAACTATCAAAAACGGTTCTTATTTCTGCGGTTTTTACGATTTTACTGCTGTGCTTTCTCTGTTTTGATCTATCACCAGATTCAGGCAGCAACCGCTCAATCTAGAGAGCGGTTGCCTGTTGTTCTGTTAGCCCTGGGTCTGGCCATATTCAGCCATCAGGCTCAGAAACTGATCTTCATTCATGACCGGAATACCAAGTTTCTCCGCCTTCTCCAGTTTGGAACCGGCTTTTTCACCCGCCACCAGACACTTGGTTTTACTGGAGACACTGCCACTTACCCGGGCGCCGAGCGCCTGTAGCATTTGAGTGGCTTCATCACGGCCCATTTTGCTTAAAGTACCGGTAATGACCCAGCTTTCACCATTTAACGGCTGACGGGTCGGCGCCAGCGGTGCATCCCAGTGAATACCGGCCGCCAGTAAACGGTCCAGCACTTCCAGGTTATGCGGTGCCTGGAAAAAGTCCAGAATCCATTCTGCGGTAATATCGCCGACATCCGGGGTTTTCTTGAGCGCCTCCAGATTGGCAACACGTAAGGCATCCAGCGTCTGGAAGGTATTGGCCAGCATCCGCGCGGTGGTTTCGCCGACACCACGAATCCCCAAGGCATAAATAAAGGCGCCCAGCGTGGTTTTTTTACTGCGTTCAATTGCATCGAGCAGGTTTTGTACCGACTTCTCGCCCATCTTTTCAATATTGAGCAAGGCCTCACGATGTTCATGCAGATGGTAAATGTCCGAAACATCTTTGAGCAGATTCAGATGCAGTAATGATTCCACCCAACGATCACCCAGACCTTCAATATCCATGGCCTTACGCGAAACAAAGTGACGGATGGCCTCAATCCGCTGCGCTGCACAGTACAGGCCACCGGAACAGCGTGCCAACGCTTCGCCTTCCGGCATCACCACCGGCGAATCACACACCGGACAGCAGGCAGGTAGCTGTACGGTTTCAGCCTCCGCCGGACGAAATTCCGGCCAGACTTTTTCAACTTTCGGAATCACATCGCCGCTGCGATAGACACTGACCGTATCGCCAATCCGCACATCTAGACGATGGATTTCACCAATATTGTGCAAGGTGACATTAGACACTGTCACCCCACCCACTGCCACCGGATTCAGGCGCGCCACCGGGGTCAAAGTACCGGTACGGCCTACCTGCCAGTGAATATTTTCAACTGTAGTCAGCGCGGCGACTGCCGGGAATTTATAAGCAGTGGCCCAGCGCGGTTCGCGGCTTAAAAAGCCAAGCTGCTGCTGCTGTTTCAGGTCATTGACTTTAATTACCATGCCGTCAATTTCAACACTCAGCTGCGAGCGTTCCTGATTGATCTGCTCATAGACTTCTTGCACGGCCTGAATGCTGTCACAAACAAAATGACGCTCACCCACAGCAAAACCAAGCTGATGTAACCAGTCCAGGCTTTCGGACATGGTGTTCAGGCCATGATGCGGCACGCACTGGGCAATGCCATAGGCATAAAACGCCAGTGGACGTGAGGCCGCAATTTTCGGATCCAGCTGGCGCAAGCTGCCGGCCGCAGCATTACGCGGATTGGCAAAGGTCTTTTCGCCTTTGGCCAGATTAGCGGCATTGAGTTTTTCAAAACCCGATTTGGGCATCAGCACTTCACCGCGCACTTCCAGAAACTCCGGAATGCTGTACTCCGCTGAAGATAAGATTTTCGGCAGGTTGCGAATGGTTTTAACATTGTGAGTAATATCTTCACCGGTTTCGCCATCGCCGCGGGTCACGCCGCGCACCAGCACGCCATTGGCATACCACAAGGAAATCGCCAGCCCATCAAATTTCAGCTCGACATCATATTGAATGGTCTGGTTGGGTAAACGCTCTTCGGCGCGGCGGGCAAAGGCAAACAGTTCATCCTGGTTAAATACGTTGCCCAGAGACAGCATTGGTACCGCATGGGTGACGCTTTCAAATTTGCTTAAAGGCTGTCCACCGACTTTATTGGTTGGGGTATCGGCCTGAATCAGATCGGGATATTGTTGTTCTAAGGCTTTAAGTTGATGAAACAGCTGATCATACTCACTGTCTGCAATAACAGGCTGATCCAAGACATAATAGGCATGATTATGCTGGGCTAAAATCTGGATCAATTGGCGCATTTGCGCCACCACATCTGCATGTTGAGTCATACGTTCACCATAAAAAAGGGCGGTGATCCCGCCCTTAAAAAATTTTGTCGCTTGGCCGTATTATAGAAACCGGAGGCTGTGGTTTCAATTCAGTTATGCCAGCGAAGCCTGACCTGCGCGATAATCAATCGCCTGATGACGCCAGTGTTCGCGTAATTGCGGGGTTAATTCCAGATGGTTCTGGTCATACACGGTGCCATCAATTTCACGGGCAATCAGACCGGAAATGCTGATCATGGTATCAAAGGCATTTTGCACATCGCTATGTGGCAGGGCCAGGAAAAAGGCCAGACCTTTGACCTGTTCATTCGACAGGGTTTCCAGATCAAAACCGTCGGCGCCGTTGTCGGTAATTTGCAGCACTGAGAACAGCAGTTTGGAACCATCTTCGTTATAACGGTGGAAGCAGGACATTTCACCAAAGCGCAGACCATATTTAAGCAGCACTTTAAGGGTTTTCTCCCCCGATAAAATCCGGCGTTCCGGGAAAATATTCAGGGCAATAAATGATTCTGCAGTGGCCAGGGCGCTTTCATCATCTACCAGTTGCTGTTCATGCAGATGCGCATCCAGAATACTGCTTTCTTCTTCAAATTCACGAATATCGGCTTTTTCAATCTGGCTGTTGAGGCTAAATTCAGCTGGCACAGTTTCCGTTTTTTCGGTATCTACCCCAGCTTGAGTCTGTTCAGTCGATGCCGATTCAGGTGCAGATTCAGCAGCATGGGCTACAGCAGTCGCGGCAGCTGCAGCGGATTCAGTTTGGGCAGTTTCGGTTGAGGCCTGTTCTGCCAGATTTTCTGCCTTTGCTTCTACCTCAGTCTTGGCTGCAGGTTCAGCATCTACAGATGTCGCGGCCTGTGCTTCGGTTTTCACCTGCGCTGTTTCGCTCGGCTCAGTCAGCCGCGTTTCAGTCATGGCCTGTGGCTCAATTTTGCTGTTTGGCTCGGCGGCAGCAAGATCAGCATCGCCCAAAGTCGGTTCTACGCGCTGGGCCGGTTCAGTCTGCAACTGATGACGGACATGACGCGGAATGATCGGCTGCTGGCTATCGGCATTGACCTGCAGCTCGGAGTCCAGCGAAGGTGCTGCATCGGCCGGTTTTTTCAGGATCATTCTTAAACCGAAACCCATAATAATGAGCGCGATAATAATCCCAATGATTGTGGTGATTTCCATGTTATGCCTCCGCGACTAGACCGTATTCTGTAGCATCTTCTAGATTTACGCTGACTAATTTTGATGTTCCCGGTTCAGGCATAGTAACACCTAATAAATCGGTTGCCATCGTCATTGCCAGCTTGTTATGTGTGATATATATAAATTGCACCTGTTCGGACAGTTCCTGGACCAGGTTACAGAAACGTCCGACATTGGCATCATCCAGCGGTGCATCGACTTCATCCAGCACACAAAACGGCGCCGGATTTAAACGGAAAATGGCAAAGACCAGTGCCAGTGCGGTCAGTGCTTTTTCTCCACCCGACAACAGCGCCAGTGAGCTGTTGCGTTTACCCGGTGGTCTTGCCATTAGTTTTACACCCGATTGCCAGTCATCTTCAAGACTTAAACTGGCTTCACCACCATTAAACACTTTGGGAAACAGCGCCTGCAGTTCAGTATTAATCTGGTCAAAGGTGGTCATAAACAGCTTGCGCGTTTCCTGATCAATACTTTTCATGGCCGCCTGTAACTGGGCCACGGTTTTTTCGAGATCTTCAATCTGATGGCTCAGTTCGGCATAACGGGCTGAAACTTCTTCATATTCTTCTGAAGCCGCCAGATTCACCGCACCCAATTTATCAAACTGCGCCTGTGCTTTTTCCAGCTGCTGCTGATGGGCTGTTACATCAATCTTCAGCCCCGGAATCAGCTCGCTGTTTAAGGCTTTCAGCTGTTCGGAATAATGCTGCAAGTCGGATTTGGCCGCTTGCCAGGCCAGACGTTTTTCTTCCAGCTGGCTACGCAGTTTTTCATCCTGCTGCTGCTGTTGATGGCGCTGCTCGGTCAGCTGCTGCTGTTTGCTCTGAATCTGGTTCAGTTCCAGCTGCCATTCATTCCAGGTCTGTTGCAGTTTTTCCGTCTGCTGCTGCTGCTCGGCAAACTGGCTGGCCAGTGCCGGCAATTCCAGCTGCACCGGATCGACAAACTTTTTCGCCTGCTCCATTTGTGCTGCAATCTGCTGATGCTGGGTCTTTAAAAAACCACCATCTTTTTCCAGCAGTTCCAGCTGCTGTGTGGCCTGCACCGACTGGCGTCTTAACAGTTCCAGTTCCTGCTGCTGTTGCTGATATAGCTGCTGCGCCTGCTCCAGTTGTGCCGTTAATTCTTCCAGCTGGAATTGCAGGGTTTTATAGTTTGGCAGCGCCTGTTCCAACTTGAGACTCAGCGCATGCAGATCAATTTCCAGATCATCTTTTTGCATGGCATCTTCTTCCAGCTGCTCCTCCAGTTGCTGCAGCTGATGCTGTAATTGCTGCTTCTGCACGGCAAAGGCCTGCGCGGCGCTCTGGATTTTGGCAATCTGCAGATCCAGTGCCTGCAATGCCTGCTGCTGCTGTTTCAGCTGCGCCTGTTGTTCATGAAGCTGTTGCTGCAGCTGCTGGCACTGCTGTTGGCTGATGTTAAAGTCCTGTTCGGCCTGTTGCAACTCGGCCTGTTTCTGACTCAGTAGCCCATCAATTTCTTCCAGACGGATGCGATGGCTTAAAGCCCCCTGCGCCGATAGTGAGGCTTCATCAAACAGTAAACCAATTACCCAGTCCGGCCCGACCTGATAGCCATCTAGGGTTAGAATGCTCTGCCCAGCCTGTAACTTTGGCTGTAATTGCAGCGCCTGCGCTAAATCATCAGCCAGTGCCACCTGTTGCCATAAAGAAGAAGATGGCGATTCAATCCAGTCCGCCAGACAGCTTAAATTTGCCAGCTGAATCGGTGCGTGCTGGGCAGCAGGTTTTAACTGGCGTGCCAGACTGTCCTGAAAGTTGTCATCTGCATCAAGCATTTGCGCATTCAGCCATTTGGCCAGAAACTTCTCAATTAATGCCGCATGCGGTTTGGCAGCATCGTTCAGGGTTAGCACCTGCATTAAGGCGGTGTGCTGTAACTGCTGTTTGGGGCTGTTTTTAATCAGTAGCTGATTCAGGTTTTTCTGCTCGGCCTGGAGCACCTGAATTTCCGATTTCAGTTCAGTACTGCTATTTTTATGCTGATTCAGCAGGCTGTGCGCCTGTTGCAACTGCTGCTGTTGCGCCTGAATCTGCTGCTCCAGCTCGGCCAGCTGCTGGCTTAACTGGGCTTTGTCCTGGCTCAGCTGCTCGACTTCATCTTGCTGGGCCTGACTTTGCAGCGAGCTGCTCTGCTGCTGCAAGGTGTCTTTTTGCTGTTCAATCCGGCTGATATTTTTTAGCAGCTGTTCACTTTGGGCCAGCATTTGCAGTTTTTGCTGCTGCTGTTTTTCCACCTGCGCCTTAATCTGCTCAAACTGCTGCTGCACCTGTTGCTGCTGGGCTTTGAGCTGCTGCACAGCCTGTGCCTGCTCTTGCGTGCTTTGCTCGGCCTGTTGCAGCTGCTCGGTATACTGTTCCTGCTGGCTGAGTACTGTTTCTAGCTGCAGATCAATCAGCTGCAGACGTTCTTTGGTCTGGGCTTTCTGTTCCTGCAACTGAGCCAGCGTACTGCTGTTTTGCTGGACCAGCGACTGTTTCTGCTCCAGAGTCATTTTCAGCTCAGCCAGTTTCTTTTCAGCCTGCTGCCATTCATTCTGTAATGGTGTCGATTGCTGAATCAGACGCTGGAACAGCTCACTGGTATTGCCCAAATCATGTTCCAGCGTGCTCAGTTCGGAACGGGTCAGCTTGAACTGTTCGCCCAGTTCGGTCATCTGCACAGTATATTCCTGCTGCAAACGGCTGCTCTGCTCGCACTGGAACGATAAAATTTCAATTTTGATGCTGCGAATCTGGCTTTCTAAAGTCTTGTACTGCAGCGCAGTTTCCGACTGGCGTTTTAGGGTTTTGAGCTGGCCTTTCAGTTCACTGGCAATATCTTCCAGCCGCGATAAATTCTGGCTGGTATGATCCAGATGCAGCATGGTTTCACGGCGACGGGCCTGATAACGCGATACCCCGGCCGCTTCTTCAATAAATACCCGCATCTCTTCCGGTTTGGCATCGACCAGACGGTTAATCATGCCCTGTTCGATAATGGCATAGGAGCGTGGCCCCAGACCGGTGCCAAGGAAAATATCGGTAATATCACGGCGCCGGCATTTGGTGCCATTTAAAAAATATTCTGACTTGCCATCGCGGTTGACCTGACGGCGCACCGCCAGTTCGGTATAGGCGTTATAAGCGCCACCCAGCTTGCCATAGGTATTGTCAAAGCGCAGTTCGACACTGGCCATGCCCACCGGTTTACGTTTGGCGGTCCCGGTAAAAATCACATCCTGCATGCTGCCGCCACGCAGCTGACGCGCGCTGGATTCACCCATGACCCAGCGAATGGCATCAATCACATTGGACTTGCCACAGCCATTGGGGCCGACCACGGCCGTCCGGTTGGCTTTAAAATGTAAGGTGGTACTATCGGCAAAAGATTTAAAGCCGGAAAGTTTTAAGCTGCTTAAACGCATAATGTCCCGATCAACGGCGTGAGCGGCGTGCCCAGGCCAGTTCAATTTGTTTCATACGGGTCAGAGATTCCAACACCAGATTGCGCAAGTGTCGACAAAAATCATCCATAAATAAAGAGGCTTGTTGTGATTTTCGGATTAAAATTGCATCAATTACCAGTTTAAATAGATCAAACGATTCCTGTAACTCCCGACGTGACGTATTCAGGGTTAAAAAATAGCTGCGCCGTAACGACGGCAGCAACTCTTGATAGAATTTCATCAGGTACAGATTGGCCACCATATCCTGCTGCTGGGCCAGGGTTTGGAAAATTAGGTCATAAAATTTTTCGGTATGACCCTGCCGGTATTCGGCCTCAATCTGCTCCATCAGCTTTTGCAGCTGTTCAATTTCATGATGACGCCAGGTTTCTGCAATGCGCTGTACAATCTGCCCCAGCAGCAGACTGCAGGTATCAAACAGGGCGCGCACCTGCTGGGCCGACATTTCCGATACAATCGCGCCGCGCCGCGGAAAAATTTCAATCAGATGGGTACGTTCCAACAGCAGCAGTGCCTCACGCACCGAACCGCGACTGACATCCAGCTCTTTGGCAATACGCAGTTCCTGAATACGCTCGCCCTCTACCAGCTCGCCACTAATAATCTGCTCGCCGATATGTTTTGCAATCTGTTCAGATAGACTGTCTGTTTCTTGTTGTTGCATACTGTTCCTGTGTTATTTTTATACCATGCGCGCAGTTGCAGCGGGTCTTTCTTATTGTCTTTTTTACTGGCTTAGCGACCAAATTTCCATGACATTGTCCGACAATTTTCTGTCGCTATAGCCAATTTTCAACCACACCATCAAGCGCTTAAAAATAAGCGCTAAAGCCTTGGTAAATAAAATACAGACCGACGGTGGTCAACAAACCTGAAAAACATTTTTTTAGCATGGCCGGTGACAAAATATGTGCAACTTTTGCGCCAAGCTTGGCGGTAATAAAGCTCATCACGCTAATGCCAATAAAGGCATATAAATGTACATAGCCCCAGGTATTCGGCACGCTCACCTCAGACTGCTGGCCAAACCAGACAAAACCTAATGCACCAGCAATAGCAATCGGCAAACCGCAGGCCGCCGAAGTGGCAACTGCTTTTTGCATCACCACACCACAACGGTTCAGGAACGGTACGGTTAAGCTGCCGCCGCCAATCCCGAAAATGGCCGAGGCAATCCCAATTCCGCCACCGGCCAGCATTTGCTCACCGGTTGAAGGCAACTGACGTGAAGGATCAACCGGGGTATTTGAACCGCGGAACATGCGATAGGCCACCCACACCGCAAAGAAACCAATTACCAGCTGCAAGCCCTGCCCCGACATTAAATCGGCAATCCCGGCACCAAAAAATGCACCCAGAATTAGGCCGGGTGCCAAATTGCGAAACACATTCCACATCACCGCACCTTTTTTATGGTGCGCCGTGACCGAACTGATGGAAGTTACGATAATGGTCGCCAGTGAAGTCCCGACCGCCATATGCATAATCACGCTAGGATCATAATTCAGCTGGGTAAATACAATGTACAAAATTGGCACAATAATTAAGCCACCGCCCACCCCGAACAGACCCGCAGCAAATCCGGCAATTGCGCCAATCAGTAAATATATGATTAACTCCATAAATTATATTCCACTATTCTCAGATTCATATGGATGTAGAGACTCGACAGTTACAACAACAGCTCAGCGAAGCCGGACAGCTTCCTGAAGTCCTCATTTTAAAACCTGTGACTACATCAACCAATGATGATGTACGCGAGATTGCTCAAAAAGGAATACAGAGCGTTCTGGTCTGTAGCGCCCGACAAACACAAGGCAGAGGACAACGCCAACGGCAATGGGTGTCCCCAGAAGGAAACGTCTATTTAAGCACATTGCTAAATTTACGAACACCCGTAGATGGCCGTTTAGCCCTGGAAATTGCCTTAAATATTTTGCAGATGCCCAGCCTGCGCCAGCTGAACCTGCAGGTGAAGTGGCCGAATGATTTATATAGCCCGCAAGGCAAATGGGGCGGTATTCTGATTGAGCCCCTGTCGACCCAGCAGGTCATTGTCGGGGTGGGGATTAATCTGGCGCCAATTCCGGCCGAGCAGATTGATCAGCACGCCACTTCCCTGGCCGAATTGGGCCTAAATGATATTTCCCGAATTCAGCTGATTGCCGAGCTGTATCTGGCCATTCAGCAGGCACAAGAATGGTTTAACCATAACAGCTATCAACTGGCCTCACGTTTTAATCATCATGCCGCCTTCCAGCAGCAGCCGGTAGAATTTGAACATCATGGCGGTGTGGCTCAGGGGCTGTTTTTAGGCATTCAGGATGATGGCGCAATTCAGATTGAAACCGCCTCTGGCGTTGAAGTTTTTTATCAGGGCCGTTTACGCCCGCAAATGCCGGGACAGTGAGCGCAGCACATGAAAAATTTATGGTTAGATATTGGCAATACCCGGCTCAAATACTGGATTACCGAACATCAGCAGATTGTAGAACATGCCGCTGAACTGCATCTGCAATCTCCGGCCGATTTACTGCTGGGCCTGATCCAGCATTTTAAAAGCCTGAACCTGACCCATGTCGGGGTATCTTCGGTGCAGGACCAGAAAAACAATGAACGGATTCAGCAAATTTTAAAATTCCTGAATATTCCCGTGATTTTTGCGCGGGTACAGGCTGAATATGCCGGCCTGAGCTGTGGCTATGATATTCAGCAGCTGGGGATTGACCGCTGGTTACAGGTACTGGCCGTAGCTGAAGCCGACAAAGATTTATGTGTGATTAGCTGCGGTACCGCGTTGACCATTGATCTGACCCAAGGCCATCAGCATCTGGGGGGTTATATTCTGCCCAACCTATATTTGCAGCGTGATTCGTTAATTCAGCACACCAAAGGCATCCGGATTCCGGAAGCAGCCTTTGATGACTTAAGCCCCGGCACCAATACCCTGGATGCCGTGCATCATGGCATTTTACTGGGGCTACTCAGCAGTATTGAATATGTCATGCAGCAATCCCCGCGGCAACTGGTGCTGACTGGGGGGGATGCGCCGCTGTTTGCCAAATTCCTGCAGCATTACCAGCCCTTAGTCGAACAGGACTTATTGCTGAAAGGTTTGCAGCGCTATATCCAGCATTACTCCACAGCAAACGAGTCTACACCGCTTATTCCACAATAATATGAGGCAGAATTGCCTGCCAGACTTCCACCAGTTCGGTACAGCCTTGAGAGTCAATAAAATGTCCCTGATGCTGTGCCTCAATGGCTTTGGCATCCAGGCTACGTGCCTGTTCCAGACTGAATTTTGGCAGTACCCGGTCATCGCCAGCTGAGTAAATCACCACCCGATGCGCAATCTGGCGTTTTAGCAAGTCAAAATCAATTTTACAGGCATCAATAAAAGGATTGACCTCGTCCAGCCGGCCCAAACGGCCATTAAAGCCGGCCACCAGCACCACCTGTTTAATTTTCTGGGTTTTCAGTTTCTTGGTCAGAAAGTGCAAAGTGGCAATACAGCCCAGACTATGGGCAATGAAAATGGTATTTTCGTCAATCTCATCGATCTGCTCATCCATTTGCCGCTTCCACACTTCCAGAGTTGGCGTTGGCGATGGATCGAGTCTTAACACTTTCAGACTGGCTTTTTGCTGGTCGGCATATTCCTGAATCCAGGGAAACCAGTTTTCATCCGGACTGGCGGTATAACCATGTACCACATAAATTTGTGCCATTGTTGTGCTCGCTGTTCGTTCCTGATGCACATCAGTGTGCCCGAAACAGCGCGGCTTTCGGGTAAGCGTCTGTTGGGTTTTCTTAAAGATCACCGCAGCACGCTCGCTTGAATCGCTTAAAAATGGAGAGCAACAAAAAGGCGCACCCGGCGCCTTGTTGTTTTGAATCCCTTATTTTTTCGGTTCTTTACCACCGAACAGCGGGCCCATACCGCCGCCACCACCAAACTGCTTTTGCAGATTGCCCAATGATTTCATCATTTTTGCCATACCCGATGGATTGGCAAATTTCTTCATCATTTTGGCCATTTGCGCATGCTGTTTAATCAGTTTATTGACTTCAGACACATCCATACCACAACCGGCCGCAATACGTTTTTTACGGCTTGGGTTCATCAGGTCCGGATTACGGCGTTCTTTGACGGTCATCGACTGGATGATGGCTTCCATCTTTTTCACCTGCTTCTCTGGGTTCGCCTGTGCAATCGCATCCTGAATACCAGAGTTACTCATGCCCGGCAGCTTGTCCAGGAAGCCCATCATACCGCCCATTTTATTCATTTGCTCAAACTGCATCAGCATGTCTTCAAAGTTGAAGCTGCCGCCTTTTTGCAGTTTTTTCGCCATTTTTTCGGCTTTTTCTTTGTCGATTTTGCGTTCAACTTCTTCGACCAGAGAAAGCACGTCACCCATGCCCAGAATACGCTGTGCCACACGTTCCGGATGGAATGGCTCGAGGGCATCGAGTTTTTCACCCATCCCCAGGAATTTGATTGGCTTGCCGGTAATGGCACGCACCGACAGCGCCGCACCACCACGCGCATCACCATCCGTTTTGGTGAGGATGACACCGGTTAATGGCAAGGCATCATTAAAGGCTTTGGCAGTATTGGCCGCATCCTGACCGGTCATGGCATCAACCACGAACAGGGTTTCAGTCGGGTTAATCGCTGCATGCAGCGCTTTAATTTCGTCCATCATGTCATCATCGACATGCAGACGACCGGCGGTATCGACAATTAACACATCGGCAAACTGGATTTTTGCCTGCTCAATGGCACGATTGGCAATATCAATCGGGCGTTCATTGGCATTCGATTCCAGGAAAATCGCACCGACATCCCCGGCCACTGTTTGCAGCTGTTTAATTGCCGCTGGACGATAAACGTCGGCAGACACCATCGCCACTTTTTTCTTTTGACGTTCCTGTAAGAAACGTGCCAGCTTGGCTGCCGTGGTGGTTTTACCCGCACCCTGCAAACCGGCCAGAAGCACCACCACTGGTGGTTTTGCTGCAAGGTCAAGGCTCTCGTTGGCCTCGCCCATCATTTTGGTTAATTCGTCATAAACGATTTTAACGAATGCCTGACCCGGTGATAACTGTGTCATCACTTCCTGACCTAATGCCTCTTCCTTAACTTTCGCGATGAATTCACGAGTTACAGGTAACGCCACATCGGCTTCAAGAAGTGCCATACGTACTTCACGTAACGTATCTTTAATATTGTCTTCGGTTAGCTGCCCTGAGCCAGTAACATTTCTTAAACTCTGCGTGAGTCGTTCTGTTAAGGTATCAAACATTGCAAAATCCGCTTAAAATAGCCATCAGCAAAAAAATGTTTCTTAAAATAGAAAATTTATGCATAAGATGCTATAGGATACTGTAGTTCGCATCGAATTTATATAAATGAATATTCATCATCCTGAAAAAGGTTTGACATGAGCAGTCTCCCCTTGGTTTACACGATTCTGGCATTAATCGCTTATACCACTTCGTTCTGGTATTTATTTATGCATTTAATGTCCAAGCGTGCTCCAAACCATTGGTTTATTGGTATTGTGCTGGGCTTGGGTTTATGTTTGCACGCCGCTGTGCTGTATAACGACATGCTGCTGCCGATGGGCATTAACTATAACGTGTTTAACCTGATGTCCTTTACCTCAGGCTTAATGCTGTTATTAAGTGTGCTGTTTAGTACTTACCGGCCGGTGATTGCGCTAAACCTGATTGGGATTCCAGTGGCCGCAACCGGCCTGATTCTAGGGCATTCCTTTAGCGGTTTAAACCTGTTTGTCGAAAACAATTCTTTAGGTCTGGATATTCATATCCTGCTGTCGTTATCGGCCTATGCGGTCTTGCTGATGGCCACTATTCATGCGGTCTTGCTCTGGTTTCAGAACCGGGAGCTGAAAAACAAACAGAAACGCCGGATTTGGGTGAATTTGCTGCCACCGTTTCAAGCCATGGAAGAGCTGCTGTTTGATATGCTGATTGCCGGCTTTATCCTGCTGACGCTGGCATTGGGTTTTGGTTTCCTAACCATTGATAACTTCTTTGCCCAGCACTTAGCGCATAAGACTGCCTTTAGTATTATTTCCTGGTTTATCTATGGCGCGCTGCTGTTGGGCCGTTATAAATTTGGCTGGCGTGGCCAGAAAGCCATTCGCTTTACCATTATTGGCTTCTTCTTGCTGGCGCTTGGCTTTATTGGTTCCAAGTTTGTGTTACAGATGATTTTGGGCAAGTAAGATGCTTTTGTTCAGTTTGCCACATTAAAAGCGTGGAACAGTGATTAAATAATAAGCGTGGAACATGATAAATTATTAACAAAGCCCAAGTATCCGTACCTGAGCTTTTTACCATACGATAAGGTTATGATTTATATGGAATAAAAAATAGTATTTCGTATAAAAGTGTATTATGTTAACTCTAGATTTTTTGAATAGAGAAGAGTAATGAAAAATCAAAATTTATGGCGCTATATGGACATTGAAAAATTTGAAAGAATTTTAAGAGATAGAGCCATTTATTTTTGTTCAGCTAGAAAATTTCAAGATAAATTTGAAGCAGAATATGCTTGGGGACCAACAGGGCATAAGAAATACTTAGAAAATATAAAAGATTTATGTAAAAAGAGATAACATTAAATGGTCAGACATGAAAAAAAACAATAATGGTAAATATTTAACAATTAATAAGGAAAATGTTAATGGGTTCTTGTTTTTTAAGAAACCTAACATAAAGTTGATAAAAGTAAATACTTATAAATCACCCCGTCCAACAAGAGAAGTTACAGATACAATAGAATTCCCTTTAACGAAAAAAGTTAGTAAAAGTGAGATTAATAAACTTGAACTACTGTTAAGTCAGTTAGCTAATAGTAAATAAAAAAAATGATGTGA
>NZ_JBMXBO010000017.1:0-63471 GCF_049546925.1 Acinetobacter sp. AND/436 | reverse complement strand
CGCACCGTCCTGACCAGCAGGGCCAGTTGCTCCTTTTTCTCCCTTAGAAGAAGAGTCGTTACTTGCAACTGCTGCCAACCCCGCCAAAGGAATTAATGCCAATAACCAGTATGGATTAAAGGTATAGGTTGCTGCCGCTAAAGGCTCACCACCTAAGGCCTGACCTGCTGCAATTTCATCTGCGAGCAAACTGACCGCATGTTCCTGTAAACCACTTTCTGGTACATAGGCGTAATAACTACCATTTTCATGCAAACCAATTAATAAATTGGTGCTTGTTCCATCTTGATTGTAATAATCTTCAATGATCAGATCCGTCTCAAATGGATGCTTTCTATCATCTTCAAAAGCCACATGCAGGTCATTGCCGACACGTTTTGTTTTGATATTTTCTGGCGCAAACTGGGTAGCAGCATCAATAAATTCATAGTTTACATTTTTCTTTGCCTGAATAATCACAGGCTGATCAGGTCCTTTTGTTGCCTGAAATGTTGAAATCACTTTGTTGGCATTGTGCAACTTAACAGTAATATTTTGATTTTGCATAATCATCATCCCAATCTTGTTACAACAAGAAGCATCAATATGTTTTTAAAAATTTAAATCTGGAAAAGTTGGTTTATTGCGCTTTAAAACCATATGTCACAACCTCTACACGGCGGTTCGGCAAGTTACATTCATCTCTGGCTGTTTTATTATTTGCAAAGCGAGCATCACAATCACTCACCACAAGCTCGTGCTCACCACGACCTTCTACCAAAATATTTGAATTCGTCACACCTTGCTGAATCAATAGATGTCTTACTGTCTGTGCACGTTGTAAGGAAAGTCTCTGGTTATATTCTTCTGAACCAACAGGATCGGTGTAACCAATTACCGCAATTTGTCCAATATGAACTGCATTTTTTTTGATTTCAGCTGCAATGATTGCAATCTCGCGCTGTCCTTGCGGTAACAGGTTTTGTGAATCTGCCTTGCCATAGGCAAATAATGCACTTGCAGCTAAAGTGTATTTTTTCACAACAGGCTGAGGGGCTTGAGCCTGCTGATACACTATTTTCGGACAAATACTGCTTTGTTCTAGGCGAGGCAGAGTATGAGTTTGTTCTTGTGTATGCTGTAGAGCTTGCTGAGCTTGCTGCTCGGTTAAAGGCTTAAGAGCCAGTTGATGATCATCGGCTTGAATGACCGAAAAATAATGTATGCGATTGTTGGTCAAATCAAAGGTGTTTTTTTGCTCACGCAGGATTGGATAATTTAGGTTGATATCAGTATATGCCACAGTGATATTGGTTGGCATTGCACATAACGGAATTGCTTTATAACCACCCGATTGTAAAGAGGTCAGGTATTTCCCCTCCACAAAAATATTCGCTGCCGTACCTTCTACAGCACCTGGCTCACGAATGAATACTGCCATTACCTGCTCTGAAGTCAAACTTTCAGTTGCAATTGCGGCATTTGGAATGAAGTTACGCCATTTTTCATTAGAAGATAACTGTCCAGTTGAACTACAACCGACTGCCAGCAATGAGAGACCTAAAATACTAACCAGCTTCTTTGCACCCATCGTCAACCCCCACGAATTTCACAAGTTTACTAAAACCTAGATTTAAGTTTTGCTAACAAAAGCAACAAAAATATAATTTCTGAGACAGAATTAACACTTACTCTTTCATAATAGTAAATAAAACAATAAAAATCTAACAAAAATCGAGGATTAAATATAATTTCTTCAAGATTTTTGTATTTTAAATATTATTCTCACAGAAACCTGACAATCATTATCATTAAAGGATATAAGATTAAAAATATAGCAACAATTCTCTTTATTAATCGAATTGTATTTACAATTCTCAATCTCAAACACAACAATAGCACTTAACAAAATATTAATATCTTTACAACAATCCCATATCTTTATTATGGGATTAAGCTATTTTAAATTCTTAAAATGTTAAGCCATTAAAATAACCTTAAATTTATTATGGATTTAAGATGCTTCATTTAAGTAATAGTCAAAATATTAATATTTATAGTTACTTTTTTGATTTTATTCATATAAAAATAAAATAATTAACAAATAGTCAATAAAAAAAGCCAGGCTTAAAACCTGACTTATTTTAGATATACTTCATAATGATAGAAGAGAAAGGATAATGCTTTAGCGCTCCTGTAATGCTTGCTTCATTCGTGTGATCGGTTTAATCAGGTATTGCAGAATGGTTTTTTCACCAGTTTTAACATCCACACTCGCAATCATGCCTGGAATAATCGGCATTGGTTGACCATTTTTATCGGTCAAAGCATTCTGGCTAGTTTCGACCAAAATCCGGTAGTAAGCTTCATCTGGATTCAAATTCAGCTCACTTGGACGGGTTTTATCACGTAAGGTATCTGGACTGATTAAAGTGACTTTGCCTTCAAGTCCACCATAAAGTGAATAGTCATAAGCAGTAATTTTTACAATCGCATCTAAACCTGGACGTACAAAAGCAACATCCTGAGGGCGAATATAAGCTTCTACCAGCAATTTATCATCCAGCGGAACAATTTCCATAATATCCTGTCCCGCCTGAACCACACCACCGACCGTATTGATTTTAATGTTTTTCACAATCCCCCGTAATGGTGCGCGTATTAAACTACGGTCTACCGGGTCGGCTCGCATCGCCATATTTTCTTTGGCCTGTGCCAGTTCAGATTCAATCCGTACCAGTTCATTGTTGGCTTCTGCTGCATACTGATTGCGTTTGTCATCTATTTGCAGGGCCAGGTCCGAAGACTGGCGACGCATACGTAACAATTCAACCTCGGACATTACTCCTTCTGCCACCATTGGTGCAGTAATAGCTATCTCACGGTCTAGCATCGACTTGCTGGTTCTTAGGCCAGACACTGCATCTTCTACCGCACGGCGTCGTGCTTCATAGGCAGCACGCTCACGGCGCTGTAAGTCTAAACTAATCCCTGCGGGAAACTGTATCGCAGTACCATAAGATTCCGCACGTAAACGTGCCGCCATGGCTTCTAGGTTAGCAACCTTGGCTTCACTTTCACGTAATACCGCGGCACTTCTTGTATCGTCCAAGGTTAATAAAATTTGCCCTTTTTCAACTACATCCCCTTCACGCACCCGCATCTCTTTAATGGTACCAGGATCAAGACTTTGTACAATCTGTTCACGGCTAGTCGGAATTACACTGCCTTGTCCACGCGTGACTTCTTCGACCGTGCTGTTATAGGCCCAAATCACAAAGACCACTAAAAACACGAACAGCAAACCAATCACCCAAAACAGCCCTGTATGCTTTTCTTTTTGCAAAGCTGCATTCAGATCATTAACCAGCTTCAGGTCTTTGGAATGTATCTGCTCAGATGACGGAGCTTGTTTATCTTTCATACATCTTTCTCAATTATTGCAGGCGATGTCACAGGGGTATTTTGCTTCACACTGTTGGCTTAACCATTTTCAGAGGTGGCTGCAGTATCGGAATTTGGGGTCACTGCCTGGCTCACTTGAGCTGAACTGCTCGCCCCTGCAGGTCGAATCACGCGTGGTGCAGTCATACGCGCTTTTTGTTCGTTGTGCGCCAGCTTTTTCAGCACAGCATCACGAGGACCATCCATCACAATTTTGCCCTGATCCACCACCACAATCCGATCTACAATACTCAGCACCTGCATACGATGTGTCACCACCAACAGGGTTTTGTCTTTACACCATTGCCCTAATGCTTTCAGGGCTTTCTGCTCGGTGCCCTGATCCAATCCTGTGGTTGGTTCATCTAACAGCACCACTTTAGGATGGCGTAAAGTTAAACGGGCCAGCGCAATAATTTGTTTTTGTCCGCCGGATAAGCCTTGCCCATCTTCACCCAATGGCATATCCAGACCTTTAGGATGGTTTTGGATCACCTGCTCTAAACCAAAGCGTTTCAGTGCATTGAGTAAATCCTGATTGCCTGTAAAGCCATCTTGACGTGCCAAATCTAAATTTTCACGTAAACTGCCTAAAAACAACCGTGGAGATTGTCCCAGCATGGCAATTTGATTACGCACAAAATTCGGATCAAGTTGGCGTAAATCCACCCCATCCAAAGTGATATTGCCCTGACTCGGCTCAAACAAACCACTGGCCAGTTTAAGCAAGGTGGTTTTACCACTGCCAATTTTGCCCAAAACCCCGACTTTCTCACCCGGTTTCAGCTGCAATTGCACGCCTTTGACCACCTCTGGCGTATCATCCTGATATTTAAAGCTCACCTGTTGCAGATTTAACTCACCGGCCACATCCTCCAGACTAATGTATTCACGTTCTGGGTCACGCTCAATTTTACGGTCAATAATACTTTGCAAACCTTGCATGCCGACTTTGGCTTGCTGGAAGCGAATGGCCAGATTGGCAATTTGTGCCAGTGGTGCCAGTGCACGCCCTGAGAGAATTACTGCAGCAATCAAGGCACCCATGGTGATTTTAGAATTAGCATCTGGACTATGAATTAAATAGGTACCGACAATCACCAGCAGTACCGTATTCAATTGTTGAACCCCGACAGAGAAATTCACCACAAAGTTGCTTAAATCACGGGTTTTAATACTGGATGCTGCACTACGGGCGGTATAAAAATCCCACTTTTCTTGTGCCCAGCTGGCGGCATTATTGGTTTTTAAGGTTTCAATCCCTTCAATTGCTTCAACTGCTAGACCTTGACGCTGTGCACCTTCACGCATTGATTCATTAATAAAACGTGCCAATGGACCTTGGGCTAAAAAACCAACCAGCATCACAATAGGAATCAGAATTAATGGCACCAAAGCCAACTTACCAGCGATGAGCCAAATGACCGTAATGAACAGCAATAAGAACGGTAAATCCACCAACACCAATAAACTGGCGCTGGTCATAAAATCACGTACCGACTCAAATTCACGCAAGTTATTGGCATAGGCCCCTGACGAAGCAGGCTTTTCTGACAAATCCAGACTCATAACCCGCCTAAAAATAGCCGAGCTGATAATCAGGTCTGCTTTTTTACCCGCAATATCGGTTAAATGCCCACGAATCATTTTAGCCACAAACTCAAACAGAATGGCTAAAACTACCCCAATACTGAGTACCCATAACGTTTCATAGGATTTATTCGGAATCACACGGTCATAGACATTCATCACATACAATGAACTGACCAAGGCCAAAAAGTTGATAATAAAAGTTGCTAAAATCACCTGATAATAATAGAAACGGAAACGCCAGATGACTTTCCAGAACCAGGCTTTCGGCATGTGATATTCAGGTAGCTCTGAACGCAAATCACTGGCCAATTTGGGCTTAATAAACCAGCAATATCCCAAATACAATTCACTTAGTTGGGCTTGTGTCAGCTGTTGTTTTAAGCCATCAGTCTGCTGAATTTGATACACCCGCTCATCACCCACCCCTTCAATTTTGGTAATGACAGCTGCATTTTCATCGTGTAATACAATCACTACAGGCATTGCTAAAGATGGAATATCCTGCAAACTGCGTTGCGCCAAAGTGTTGTCAAAACCATGGGTTTTTAAAACCTCGCTCAGCGAATGATAATTCACCTGCAGGTTCTGATCATGGGTCACCTGTGCCATTAAGGTCGCTACAGAAATAGGCGTTCCCAAAAGCTGAGTAACCAAGGCAATATGTTCAATGATGGATTTCATGATCGTTTTAACAACCCTTCTGCTGTCACAAGAGTGGGATTAAAATTAAGGCTGTGCCTTCCAGTTTGAATGAGGTGCAGCCATCGCCCAGCTTGAAATTTTGCCTTGCGCACGTAAATACGCCAAAGCAGCCATACGGAAATCATTTTGTGCCGTCACATAGGCCATTTCTACCGCCGACAGTTCATTATAAGCATTTAAAACATCAACCAAGGTTTTACGTGCAATCTTAAATTGCTTTTCATTGGCCACGACTACATCACGTGATGCTGCAATTTGTTGCCGGCTAATGTCCATTTTTTGCTTGCTTTGAAACATATCAATTTCTGCAGTGCGGGCACGCTCTTCAATATCACGTTGAATTTGTCCTAATCGTGCCTGTGCAGCCACAATCGACTGCCCACCCTGCTCTACTGAATATTTGGCGCCCTGATTAAACACATCCCAAGCCATACTCAAATAGATCTCTCGGTCTTCAGTGGTGACATTACCTTCCAGATTAATACTTGGGTAGCGTTTAGTTTGACGATATTTATGTTCTGAGCGAAGACTGTCTAATTCCGCTTGTTGTGCCTGAAATGAAGGATGTTGACTGCTATCGCTCAGGCTATAACGCTCCACCACATCTGTCACACTAAAATGGGCAAAAGGATCACTTAAACCTTCGGGATTAACATTCGGGGTATATTTTTTTAAATTGCTTAAAGCAAAACCAAGCTCACGCTGCAAACCACTAATCATATGCTCGACCTGCATTTGTCGTGCTTTGGCTTGAATAAGTTCAGAACGGCGTCCCTGGTCATATTGCACAATAATGCCAATATCGCGGGTAAATTTATTATGGCGCTCCAAACTGCGGTTTTGTACCGCTATAGATTCCTGGGCACGCAAGGCTTTAATATATTCACTGCCAATGGTGTAACCCAGTTCTTCTGCTGTTTCACCCGTTTTTTGCTGATAGTAAACAGATTTATTTTTATCTCGCTCGATCTGGGCACGAATTGCGCCAAACGAGTACAGGTTTAAAGTTCCTCGCAATCCCGGAGTCAAATCTTCACTGGTGTAATCAGCACGGTTTTCATGAGATTGACCAAGGATCTGATTGGCCGTGACAGCCAGAACAGGATAATGCAAGGCCTGCGATTCTTTGACTTTACTGATAGCGGCCTGCTCATTGGCTTGTGCCTCAATGATTAGCGGATCTTGCTGTAAAGCCATTTTTAAAATCGTTTGCAGCTCTGCGGCCTGGGCAAGGGAACTCAAACACAATGCGGTGAAAAGAATCTTTGCAGCATCTCCACCAATCCGTTTTGCAAACACTTTACACTTGTTCATACGTGACAAAATGAGTAGATAAATGATTCAAGACATCCCCCGGTATTTAAGGCCGTAAATTCCATAAAAGTATGCGACGGCTGTAAAAGTTTGATGGATTTCATAATTCTTTCCAGTTCCCCCAAATGTGTCAACCATTTTTAAGCTCTTCTTCACCTTATCTTCTAAGACTTTTCCAATAGATTCAAATGATTTCATCACATCTAGCCAAATGGAATAATCCCTTGGTTTGAATTGTTCAAGGCATTGATTGATCAGCGTCACTGGTTATCATTGATATAACGTTCTATTTAAATCATGATTTATTTAATGATCATGTATATAATTATCCAAATACTCAACTATATTCTATTTTTCTTTCAAATCACTCTCTATCAAATAGATTTTTTAATTAATATATTGCCATTAAACAAATTGCAGCTAAATTATGACTAATATATTAGAATTCTTTCATAAGTCATTTTTTACTCAGTTCCATATTATAGATTCCCGCAATTAAATTGAATCTCAAACCAAGTCTTTTACCTCGGTTGCGATATCGCTCGGCAAGGATTTTGAAGGTTTTTAAACTACCAAATACATGCTCAATGCCAATTCTTCTTTTATTAATTTCTTGATTGTAAAGCTTTAGCTCAGGAGTCAGTTTGCAACGTTTTTTGCTTTTAATGGCAATAGACTATTTGGATACACTACGTAAATCCCTTGATAGGGCGGCTTTAAAAATAAAATTAGCTTTCCAGTATTTTTAAACTGAGTCGCATCAGTTGCAAAGCCAGCTGTTTACGCTCATCCAGGCCGTTCCACAAGGTATCTTGACCCAAAATAGAATAATGCCCTTCGCCACACTTAATTTTTAGATCCTGCTCTACATCCTGCAGCCACTGTTCACTCTGATAATATTCCTGCAACTGTGACCAGAGCTGCTCTGCTTGCTGTAATTGCTGCTGGGTCTGCTCCAGCTGCTCCATCAAGTTACGCCATTGTTCATATTTCTGCTGCAGCAATTGAGGATCGAATTTCATCATACCGCCCTGTGTTGTCTTTCTTCTTTTGAGTGTAAAGGATGCAACGCGGGGGATGAATGGTGGTTATGTCACTGGGCAGTCTATAGTTTAATAATGTTTGACGTGCTCAACATCTGGAAATTTATCTGCCGAAATACCGCAAACGAAGATATTGATTAATCCAACCAGAATCAATATGCATAAAAAAAGCCCTGACACTGTCAGGGCTTTTTGAATTTGGCGGAAGCGGTGAGATTCGAACTCACGGAGGACTCACACCCTCGTCGGTTTTCAAGACCGGTGCATTAAACCGCTCTGCCACGCTTCCATGTGCGCCATAATACGAAGCTTTTTTCCATCTGACAAGTAAAAATTACATTCAAGTGACTCAAACGAATATTGTTTCATCAAATGTTTAAAGTTTGGCGGCCAATTCAGCACCTTCGCGAATGGCGCGCTTGGCATCCAGTTCCGCCGCCAGTTTTGCCCCGCCAATAATGTGATATTGCGCCAAGGTCTGCTGGCCATTTTCCGGCATAATCTCTTTAACAGATTCCTGCCCGGCACAGACCACCACGGTATCGACTCGCAATAACTGGTCATGGCCATCCATTTCTACCCATAAGCCTTCATCACCAATGGCTTTATATTGCACCCCGCGTAACATGCGTACGCCGTGCTTTTTCAGTTGTGCACGATGCACCCAGCCGGTGGTTTTACCTAAGCCGGCACCCAATGGCGTGGTTTTACGCTGCAACAAATAAATTTCACGCACAGGGGGATGAATTTCCGGTGCCTGCATACCGCCTTCAGATACATAGTGTGGATTTAAATCGACGCCCCACTCGCGTTTCCAGTCCTCCACAGGTTGCGGCTGTGGCTGCTGCTCCGGTTTTAATAAAAACTCGGACACATCAAAGCCAATGCCGCCAGCGCCAATTACCGCCACTTTATTACCGACAGGCGCGCCATTCAGCACTTCGGCATAAGACAGAACTTGGGGTAAATCGCTGCCCGGAATATTGAGTGTACGTGGCACCACACCAGTGGCAACAATCACCTCATCAAAGCCTTCACGTTCCAGCTGCTCGCGGTTGACTTTGGTATTCAGGCGTACATCTACGCCGGTTTTTTCCAGTTGCACCTTAAAATAGCGGATGGTTTCGTGGAATTCTTCTTTGCCCGGAATCACTTTGGCCAGATTAAACTGCCCGCCGACATCGGCATTGGCTTCAAATAATGTCACCTGATGACCACGGCCTGCAGCCACCGTTGCAGCAGACATACCAGCGACTCCACCGCCCACCACGGCAATTCGTTTTGGCTGTTTGGTTTTAACATAGACCAGTTCGGTTTCATAACCTGCACGCGGATTGACCAGACAGGTCGCGCGCTGGTTTTTAAAGGTATGATCCAGACAGGCCTGATTACAAGCAATACAGGTATTGATTTCATCGACCCGGTTGGTGGCTGTTTTATTGACCCAGAAAGCATCGGCCAGTAAAGGACGCGCCATCTGAATCATGTCGGCTTTGCCCGCTGCCAGAATTTCTTCGGCCGTATCTGGCATATTAATCCGGTTAGAAGCAATCACCGGAATCGACACTTGCTGTTTCACGGCTGCGGTGTAATCGACAAACGCCGCGCGCGGCACCGAAGTCACAATGGTCGGAATACGCGCTTCATGCCAGCCAATACCGGTATTCAGTAAAGTCACACCGGCCTGTTCCAAAGCTTTGGCTACCGTGATGACTTCATCCATAGTGTTGCCATCATGTACCAGATCCAGCATCGACAGACGGAAACAGATAATAAACTTATCGCCAATTTCTGCACGAATGGCTTTGACAATTTCCACAGCAAAGCGCATTCGGTTTTCAATCGGGCCACCCCAACGGTCATTGCGCTGATTGACATGACGGCTTAAAAACTGGTTTAGCAAATAGCCTTCAGAACCCATGATTTCCACGCCATCATAACCGGCTTTTTTGGCCAGACTGGCGGTTTTCACATAGTCCTGAATGGTGTTTAAAATCTGTTTATCGCTGAGTTGGCGCGGTTTAAATGGTGAAATTGGCGATTTAATCGGGCTAGCCGACACCACAAAAGGCTGATAGCCATAACGGCCGGCATGCAGAATCTGCAACAGGATTTTGGCGCCATGCTTATGTACCGCATGTGTCACCAGTCGATGCGGTGCAATATCCCCCAAGGTATTCATGGTGCCGCCGGCCGGTAATAACCAGCCCTGACGGTTCGGGGAAATCCCGCCCGTAATAATCAGGCCAACGCCGCCTTTGGCACGCTCACCAAAATAGGCCGCCAGTTTCGGATAATTATAAAAACGGTCTTCCAGACCGGTATGCATGGACCCCATCACCACCCGGTTTTTCAGGGTAGTAAAACCTAAATGTAATGGACTGAGCAGATGTGCATAGCTTGTTGTCATCATGTATTCCTGTACGCTGGCTTTGCAACTTGTTGCATAATACTGTAGCGATTTTTTATTATTTGTTTATGGCATTTTCAAAAAATTATCATGACAAACTGCCAATGTCAGTTCTGCCACTGCTTGCTGCTGCTTTTCCATAGTGCAATTGCACCGAGCACCGTGCCAATTGGAAAGCTTAATAACATTAGCACGGCCAAAATACGCGACAGTGTGCGTCCTTCACCATCGCCCCGTTTCACTTTTAAACAGGCGCTGATATTCAGATAAATCAACAGCAGCATCAAGGCCATCACAATCACTAAATTGACTGTGGCAATACTGCGCTGCTGATATTCCAGATACAGGAACACCACCGCACTAAAACTGAGTAAACCGGCATAAATACCATGAACCAGCGCCAGGGTTTCATTGCGGTTATTGTTGGGGATCAATGGGGGCGGTGTGACATTGGGCTGCATCGGCATTTCCTCTCTAGGGTTATGAATTGTTCTATCATACTCAAGCCAGGAATGGGCTGCTGTGGCCGAAAATAAACTGAAACCGATGAAAAAAGTCTAACTTTTTTCAGAAAGCAAATTTTTCAGAAAACATCGTTTCGGAAAAGTGCTACAATAGCGCCATTTTCGAATTCTCCTTGGCCACCATTTTGGTTGCCTATATTCATAAGTTAGGACTCGCAATGACTGATAATGCAACGATCTTGCAAAGCGTACCAGTAGGCAAAAAAGTGGGTATCGCCTTCTCTGGTGGTCTAGATACTTCTGCTGCTTTATTGTGGATGAAACAAAAAGGCGCTGAACCTTATGCCTACACAGCAAACTTGGGTCAGCCAGATGAAGATGATTACGATGCTATTCCGAAGAAAGCGGAAGCCTATGGCGCAGCAAAAGCACGCTTAATCGACTGCCGTTTACAGCTTGCACTTGAAGGTATTGCTGCAATTCAGTGTGGCGCGTTCCACATTTCAACAGGTGGTGTGCCTTACTTCAACACCACACCACTAGGCCGTGCAGTTACCGGGACCATGCTGGTTACTGCCATGAAAGAAGATGACGTGAACATCTGGGGTGATGGTTCAACCTATAAAGGTAACGACATCGAGCGTTTCTACCGTTACGGCTTACTGACCAACCCGGCGCTCAAAATTTACAAGCCGTGGTTAGACCAGACCTTTATTGATGAGCTAGGCGGCCGTGCAGAAATGTCACAGTTCCTGATCGACAACGGCTTCGACTATAAAATGTCAAAAGAAAAAGCCTACTCGACTGACTCGAACATGCTGGGTGCAACGCACGAAGCCAAAGATCTGGAATACCTGAATGCCGGTATCAAGATTGTTGAGCCAATCATGGGCGTTGCGTTCTGGAAAGATGACGTTGAAATTGCACCTGAAGAAGTTTCAATTACCTTTGAAGAAGGTTTCCCGGTTGCACTGAATGGCCGTCGTATCGAAGATCCGGTAGAGTTCATTCTGGAAGCCAACCGCATTGGTGGCCGTCACGGTCTGGGGATGTCGGATCAGATCGAAAACCGTATCATTGAAGCGAAATCTCGTGGTATTTACGAGGCTCCGGGTATGGCGCTGCTGCACATCGCTTACGAGCGTTTAGTGACAGGTATTCATAACGAAGACACCATCGAACAATACCGTATTAACGGTTTACGTTTAGGCCGTTTACTGTATCAAGGCCGCTGGTTCGATTCTCAAGCACTGATGCTGCGTGAAACTGCACAGCGTTGGGTTGCGAAAGCCATTACTGGTACGGTGACTTTAGAACTGCGTCGTGGTAATGACTACACCATCATGAATACTGAATCTGAAAACCTCACCTATGAAGCTGAGCGTTTGACCATGGAAAAAGGTGATTCAATGTTCACGCCAATGGACCGTATTGGTCAGTTAACCATGCGTAACCTGGACATTACCGATACCCGTCAAAAACTTGGCATTTATACCGGTGCCGGTTTACTGGCCGTGGGTACAGGTTCTGCTGTTCCACAATTAAAAGACAAGAAATAAGTTGTCTCTATGAAAAAACCGCCTTCGGGGCGGTTTTTTTGTACTTGCTGTTTGGGATTTATTCTAAACCTTGCAGAATATCGCTGACCTGCGCGGTCTGATAATAAATCTGGTTCCGGCCGAGTTTTTTCGCCCGGTACAGCGCCTGGTCGGCACGGCTAATCAGATCATCCTTGGAAATCTCGAGCTCGCCTTTATACACGGTAAAACCCAGGCTGATAGTAATGATATCGGACACACTGGATTTTTCATGTGGAATGGCCAGCCGTTCAATCGCCCTAAAAATATTTGACGCCACCGCATAAGCACCATGCGCATCAGTTTCAGGCAGCAACACCACAAATTCTTCGCCGCCATAACGCGCCACAAAATCCATATGCCGAATCGCGTCTTTAATGGACTTGGCCACTGATGAAATGACTTCATCACCTTTTTGATGGCCATAAAAATCATTAAACAGCTTAAAGAAATCGACATCAATAAATAGCAAGGACAAGGGCCGTTCATCATGCCGCGCCTGCTCATAATAGCTGTTCAGCATTTCATCAAAGTTACGCCGGTTCGACACTTTGGTCAGTGCATCATGCTGGCTTAAATGCAGCAATTCTTCACTGTTAATCCGGTTAATTTTCTCGCCGAGTTTCGCCTGCTGCATCACCAGAAAGATCATCCGCTCTCGGGTACACAGCATTTTACTCATTAAAAAACCCATCACTACGCTGCCGATGAGCACCCGCGCCATCACCATCACATCAATTGGAATGTAAAAGGTAAACAGCATGACCATGGTCATGACTGCCGCCATTAACCCAGTCAGCAGCATATGAAACGGTTTTACTCCGGTCAGCACATAGCCCATGATATAAATGATACAGATGATCATCATGGCCTGATATTTCAGTGCTTCGGTATACACAGTCATGGTCAGCCAGGTCATCGACAGTATGGCCCAGAACACCAGCGCCATGGCGGCATAGGCAAAATAGCGCCGCAGGATTTTATAATGCGCAAAGAAAAACAGCGTCAGCAGACACAGACCACCATTGAGTAGCCCGAGCAGACAGCGGATAAAATCATGCCAGAAATGTTGCGGCTGGATAATCCAGTAATCCCCGGGAATGACCAGCATGGTCAGAATAAAATAGACCAGCACCCCCGACCAGAAATACTGGTTAATATTATGCCGGGCACGCTCCAAATACTGCTGCCAAAATTCCTGTTCCAGCTGTTTCGGAAACACCTGACCCGCGCTGCGTCGTTGCCGGGCAATCAGTGCCTCTATTTTTTCCTTGTCGTATTGCAATTGGACAAGCTTATATTTGTATTCCATTGACATAAAATATAATTTTTATAGTCGCTTAAAAATAACACAAAATGATAAAAATTAATTCAATATAAGGCATCTTTTGTCTAGATTTGACGTTATCATTGTCAGGTTTATAGATTATCATTCCATTTATTTTTCGATCGGCATCACCTTGAATACGATTACTCTTTTACAGCCAGATGACTGGCATGCTCACTTACGTGACGGTTTAGCATTAAAACGTACAGTTCCAGATCTTGCCAAACAGTTTGCACGTGCGATCTGTATGCCGAATCTTGTCCCGCCTGTAAAAACCGTGGAAGAAGCGATCAGCTATCGTGAACGCATTATGGCGCATGTGCCAGAAGGCGTGGCGTTTGATCCGCGCATGGTACTGTATTTCACCGATCAGACTTCGCCAGCCGAAGTGAAAAAAATTAAAGACTCCGAGCATGTCAATGCCATCAAGCTGTATCCGGCCGGTGCAACCACCAACTCGGACAATGGGGTCAGCGACATCCGTAAAGTCTATGCGGTGATTGAACAGTTAGAAGAACATCAGGTGCCGCTGCTGTTACACGGCGAAGTAACCCATCAGCATGTCGATATTTTTGACCGTGAAAAACGCTTCCTCGATGAAGTGTTGGCACCTTTATTAAAACAGTTCCCGAAACTGAAACTGGTGCTAGAACACATCACCACCAGCGAAGCAGCGCACTTTGTTCTGGAGCAGGACCGCAACGTGGCCGCTACCATTACTCCGCAACATTTGCTGTTTAACCGCAATGACATGCTGGTTGGTGGGGTTAAACCACACTTCTACTGCCTGCCTATTTTAAAACGTCAAACCCATCAGCAGACTTTGCTGGAAGTGGCGACCAGTGGCAATCCGAAATTCTTCCTCGGAACCGACAGCGCGCCGCATTCTAAAAATGCCAAAGAAAATGCCTGCGGCTGTGCCGGCTGCTATAGCGCACCAACCGCCATTGAGCTGTATGCGCAAGCCTTTGACCAGGTCGGTAAACTGGACCGCCTAGAAGGTTTTGCCAGCCACTTTGGCGCAGACTTCTATGGTTTGCCGCGTAATACTGGTACGATTACCCTGGTTAAAGAAGACCAAGTGATTCCTGCAAGTTTAGACTATTTGGATGGTGAACAGATTGTTCCGCTATATGCCGGTCAAACCATCCAATGGAGAAAAGTGTGACAGACGAAACTCTACCTTTAATTGGTCAGCGTTTCCGTGGATTCTTACCTGTTGTGGTCGATGTCGAAACAGCAGGTTTTAATTCGCAAACCGATGCCTTACTTGAAATAGCCGCCATTCCAATTGTGTTTAATGCGGAAGGCCATTTTGTTCCGGGTCAGGCCTATCATGCGCATATTAATCCGTTTGAAGGTGCCAATCTGGACCGTCGTTCACTCGACTTTATCGGGATTGATCCGTTCAACCCGATGCGTATGGCCATGGCTGAAGATGAAAAAACGGCGCTGAAACGTATTTTTAAATCCGTGAATGAAGTGCGTCGCCAGCAAAACTGTACTCATGCAGTGCTGGTCGGCCACAATGCGCATTTTGATCTGGGCTTTTTACAGGCGGCCATTGCCCGTACCAGTACCAAAAACCAGAATCCGTTTCATAGCTTTTCCGTACTCGATACCGTAACCTTAAGCGCAGTGATGTTCGGTCAAACGGTACTGGCCAAATCCTGTATTCAGGCCGGCATTGAATTTGATGGCAAAGAAGCGCACTCTGCCCTGTACGACACACAAAAGACCGCGGAACTGTTCTGTTATATTTTAAACAAACTCACCCCACATCTACTTGACACCTTGGTGGCGGATCAATAAGATACCGCCATCTTCTAAACGTCCCTATCGTCTAGAGGCCTAGGACATCGCCCTTTCACGGCGGTAACCGGGGTTCGAATCCCCGTAGGGACGCCATCTCATTTCTCTCCCCTCCTGTTTGTTATTCATTCTTCTTTGCACAGCACTGTTGTCTATTTAAGCTGTTATTGCAAATAATTCTCATTTCTATTGATTAAGCCCATAAATTTAATGATAATCGCTTGCATTATCTTTTACAAAAAACACATCTCATGCGTTTTACCTATTCCAGCTTGTCTGTGGCCATTTTAAGCAGCTTCAGCTCCCTTAGTTTTGCTGAACAGATTCAAGAATCAGAACCTACCACCCTCTCTCCCTCGCTCAAACTGTCGACCATTGTGGTCGAGGCCAAAGAGGAAAATGCGCTGGGAAAAACAGTCTATAAACAGGAAGATTTAAAGAAAAGCCCGAATAGCAGCAAGAACATCACCGACTTTTTAAAGGTGAATCCGAACGTGCAGCTAGGTCACCGCTTTCGCAGCAGCTTGCAGCAAGGTGAACTGAACGCGGCCGATATCAGTATTAATGGCGGATTGGCTTACGATAACAAGATTCTGATCAATGGCCTCGCCATCAACAATACGATTAATCCGGTGGGGGCACAGCAATCCAATCATCCTAACCAGCTGATGGGCAATTCACAGGCCGCTGCCATTAATACCGACCTACTGTGCAAACTGACCGTGTTAGACAGTAATGTCGGGGCGGAATATGGAGAATTTACCGGCGGCGTGGTTTCTGCCGAAACCTGCGCTCCGCAAACCGAAATTGGTAAAATTCACGGTTCGCTCAGTTATGACTACACCTCGGATGCCTGGTCAAAAGTCAATTTCCCCTCTCAGGATAGCCGTGATGCTTTTGAAGATTCGAGCGATGAATCGGCACAGCCCTACTTCACCAAACAGGGCATCAGCCTGAACAGTTATGGCCGGCTCAGTGAACAATGGGGTTTTAATGCCTTTGCTTCATACCGGCATTCAGCCATTCCCTTAAAAACAGATTTTGCCGAATCAGGGCAATTTGAACAGCAACGTCAGGCCCGCAATGCCGGTGTGGAATTATTTTATGATCCCTCTGAACGTACCTCGTTTAAGCTGGGCGCGAGCTTTTTGGAAAATGATGGACTGTATTTTAAATCCAATATCCGTGATTCTGAATCGACCCAACACTCGAACAGCCAGAACCTGTATTTTAATCTGAACAACCAGCTCGACAGTGTCTTGCTGACCCAGCAGCTAAATTATCAACGCCAGCAAGCAGGACGTCAGGCCGCCCAGAACCACTATAGCTGGCTCAACTCGAGCAGCAAAAACTGGGGCAAGGACAAATATAGTTTCGAAGGTCATATGGGCGGCTTAAAGCAGCAAGAAAGCCGGCTGGAATACACCATTAAAGCCCTGTTTGAGCCGATTGAAACCGCATCTTTACGGCATCAGTTTAAAATCGGAGCCGGCTATGGCCATTATAAAGCCTACTGGCAACGTCCTGAAACTGCCCACGTATATGCTACGCCTTTAAATTTAAACGGTGCCGACTGCCAGTCTGATAATGGTACAAGTTATGATGCCTGTGATACTGCACCGAGTCTGGATGGTAAATATCAAGGCCAGTATTTAAGCAGCAAAACCAGCTATTATGCCGGTCAGCTGGATATCCGTCAGGATCGCTGGCATGCCTTTATTGAAGACCAGATTCACTGGAATCACTATCTGACCGCGACCCTGGGCTTCCGGAATGACTATGACTCCATTCACAAACAGAACAATGTTGCCCCCAGAACCGCACTAGAAATCCGTCCTTTTGGTAATGAGCGCTTAACCCTGTTGGGTGGCTGGAACCGCTATTACGGGCTAAATGCGTTTGTGAATGAACTGAATGACCGGATTGACCAGTTTGAGCAAAAATATACACGCGCGCAGCTGGAACAAGGCTGGACACCCAAAACCGCAGGAAAGACCAGTTTCACCTATCGCTCCAAGCTACAAACCCCGTATAGCGATGAAACCGTACTCGGCCTGAGTTCCAAACTGAACAATACCGCACTCAGCCTGAAATGGGTCAACCGTGACAATCAGGACCAGTTACGTAAAACTAAAATGAATCTGGAAGATCTGAGTTATAGCTATGACAATCGCGGTCGCTCTGCATCCGATATTTATTCACTTTCCATCCGCAACCTGGCGCCACTGGCATTTTTAGGTGCACAGCATCGTCTGGCCCTGAATGCAGACTATACCGAAACCACGCGCAATTTTGATCATTACGACAGTACCGATATTCTGACCGCCACCCCGCAAGTCTATTATAAGGGGCAACTGATTGATGCCGAGGATCGCCCTGCCCATGAGTTTCATGTGCCGTGGACCGTGCGTCTGAACTGGGAGATGCAGTTTGACCGCCTGCCGCTAACGCTCAGCCATTTCCTGAGTTATCAGGGTAAAGTTGATGCCCTAAAACGTGAGGCCAAAGGCTATACCGACGCACAGGGCGTGCAGCATGATGCCTATACGCCTTACACCACCCAGAACAAGTTTTATTGGGACTTGAAAGCCAGCTACCGGATTCCATCTTTTAAAAATACTCAAACCATTTTCGGCCTGACCATTAACAATGTCACCAACCGTGCCAACAGCTTTATTGACAGCAGCGGCAGCGCCCAGCCCGACATTGGCCGGCAGTTTATTGCCGATGTGACCTTTAAGTTCTAACGTGGAAACATGCACAGGCTTGCGCTTTTGGCCTGTGCATCCGCTATAATTGCAGTAATTTCCCATGCTGTTTTTATAAGACAATGTTAAAAAAGATTTTTCTGGTCCTGATTATTTTGCTGCCTTCGGCACTTTATCTGTACATTGTGTCGCGTGATAGCAAAGCACCGCAAGCGCCCGCACCGGCTGAACAGGCCGCGCCGCAACCACAAGCACCTGAGTACCAAACCCCAGACCACTAAACGTGGTCTTTTTTATCTCCAGTACGATGAGTCGTGCAGATGCTCATGGGTTAAAATCCGGTGCAGATTGAAGTGCTTATTAAAAACCAGGCGGCCATCATCAAACGATAAATTTTCCAACAGCCTAAACAGATACTTTTTAGACAAATAAATCCAAATCATGGAATTATTCCCGTCATCAAATTGACATCTTTGGGGCAAATCCCTAATATAGCTCTCACCTCGCAACGTCCCTATCGTCTAGAGGCCTAGGACATCGCCCTTTCACGGCGGTAACCGGGGTTCGAATCCCCGTAGGGACGCCATCTAAATCGCGCCAGACGATTACTTCTAACCCAATTGTTTTGATTATTGATTGCAGATTTGTAGTTTTTCTCTACAATAGCCTGCTTCTCTATTCTTTTATTCTCCTACTCTTATGCAGACATCTCATTCTCCGAATGATGCTACGCATCAGGGCAATTCTGCGCCTTTAAAACGCGCTATGAGTACTCGACATCTGGTTATGATTTCACTTGGTGGTGCAATCGGAACTGGTTTATTTTTAGGTTCGGGTGAAGTCATTGCACAAACGGGGCCTGTAGGTGCCATTCTTGCTTATTTTCTGGGCGGCGTGATCGCTTACATGGTTATGCTGTGTTTGGGCGAACTGGCTGTCCATATGCCTGAATCCGGTTCTTTTGGTGCTTATGCCAAACGTTATATTGGACCCGGAACAGGCTATACTGTCACCTGGCTGTACTGGCTAACCTGGTCAGTCACCCTGGGGACTGAATTTACCGCAGCCGCCCTGCTGATGCAGGAGTGGTTCCCGCACATCTCGATGTGGTTATGGACCATTATTTTTGGGGTATTTGTCTTTACCTTAAATATGGTGTCTAGCCGCTGGTTTGCTGAATCGGAATTCTGGCTGGCACTGGTCAAAGTCGTGACCGTGGTGGCCTTTATTCTGCTCGGTCTGCTGGCCATTTTCGGCGTGATCGGCTATCAGGGCTATGAATCTGCGCCGCTGTTTAGCAATTTAACCGCACAGGGCTGGTTCCCGGAAGGTTTATTCCCGATTTTCACCACCATGCTGATTGTCAACTTTGCCTTCTCTGGCACCGAACTGATTGGTGTGGCCGCTGGTGAAACCAAAGACCCGGCCAAAAACGTTCCAAAAGCCATCAACACCGCGATTTTCCGCCTGCTGATTTTCTTTGTCGGAACCATTCTGGTGGTGACTGCGTTATTGCCGCATCAGGAAGCCGGTCTGGCCGCTGAGGGCGTGAGTAGCAGTCCATTTGTGACCGTGTTCCAGCACATCGGGATTCCATACGCAGAAGATATTATCCGCTTCGTGATCATTACCGCCTTACTGTCTGCCGCCAACTCAGGTTTGTTTGCAGCATCGCGGATGATGTGGTCATTGTCGTATCAGAAGCAGTTGCCGCAGGTTTTCTCCAAGGTCAACTCGCGTGGTATTCCTTATGTGGCAGTGATGGTCACCATGCTGGGCGCAATGCCAGGCTTGCTGTCTGAGCAGTTTGCACCTGAGCTGATTTTTACCAACCTGCTCGGTATTGCGGCCTTTACCATGGTGGTGGTCTGGATGAGTATCTGCTTAAGTCATTTCAACTTCCGCCGTGAATGGTATAAACAGGGTCGTAGCGTGAAAGAGCTGGGCTTTGCCGCACCATTGTTCCCGATTGTGCCAATTCTGGGCTTTGTATTCTGTCTGATTACCTGTTTGAGTATGGTGTTTGATCCATCCATGCGCATCAGTTTCTTTGGCTGTTTAATCTTTATTGCAGCCTGCTATATCAGCTATTACCGTTTTTATCATAAAAAAATCTGATCAGGATTTGCAGTAAAGAGCGGCCCCGGCCGCTCTTTTTTTATCTATACTGTTAAATAAAGCCATTCTTATTCACATGCTGGCCCTACAATGAATATTATTTGCATTCATGGGATGAATCAGCAACACCAGACTGGCGATTCACTGCGTCGACTGTGGTTATCAATACTGGAGCAGGGTTTAAAACGCAGCCAGCAGTCCCATTTTTTGCCGATTTAAAACAGGCCATCTGTATGCCGTTTTATGGCGATTTGCTCTCCAAACATCATCTGCAAAACACTTTAAATGCCAGCACCCTGATGCCGCAGCACTGGCCGCATTTTCCACTGCTGCATCCAGTCAAAATTCAAAAACCGACCACAGTGGTGGAAGAACATCGCCCCGGCGATTGCAATATTCCGCATCTGCAAGTCTATGATGCACTTAACTTTAACCAGAAACTGAAATGGCTTAGTGCTTTAAGCCGGGATATTGCACTGCGTGATTTTGCCCGGCTGATCAATTATTTTCCCAAACTGCATGCCAGCTTGTTGCATAAATTTCTGGTCGAAGCCTATTTATTACCTGGCCGATCCGCATTTTATTCAAGAGGTACACAGCCGGATTTATGCCCAGCTCTGTCAGGATGACACCCATATTATTCTGGCGCATTCCTTAGGCACGGTAATTGCCTATAATCTGTTAATTCAGCATCCGGAACTGAATATTGCACGCTTTATTACCCTCGGTTCGCCGCTGGCCTTTCGGGTGATTCAGGAGCATTACAACAGCCGATTCAGCGCCCCACTGCCCTGCATGGCGACTGGATTAATTTTTATTCTCCGGATGATTTTCTGACCGCCTTTCCACTGTCGGAACCACCGTTTCATTTTAAACCGGCCATTCTGAACCGGCAGGTACAAACTCCGGTAGATCGTCCTCATGAAGTCTATGGCTATTTGCAGCATCCCCAAGTCTTAGAGGCCTTGGTCGAGTTACTGCCAGAAAGTGCTTAAATTGAGGGAATTTTCACCTGATTTATGCAAATTGTTCTAAATTTATTCGCTTAAAAGCCTTGCAGCCAGAAAATTGTAGAAAAGCGTTTGACACCCTCCTTTTTTCACCCTAATATACGCCCACCTCTGAAACGTCCCTATCGTCTAGAGGCCTAGGACATCGCCCTTTCACGGCGGTAACCGGGGTTCGAATCCCCGTAGGGACGCCAATTTCAGAAGTAATATTTTATTAAGTCCCTATCGTCTAGAGGCCTAGGACATCGCCCTTTCACGGCGGTAACCGGGGTTCGAATCCCCGTAGGGACGCCACTCCTTCCAATCAAAAGAAGCGGTTTAAAATATTCTTCTGCACTGTCCCTATCGTCTAGAGGCCTAGGACATCGCCCTTTCACGGCGGTAACCGGGGTTCGAATCCCCGTAGGGACGCCATATTCGGGTCACACACGTGATTCATAAAAAAGCCCAAGCATTGCGACTTGGGCTTTTTTATTGCTGCAACTTTTTATTTGTACAGAACGGGAGCTAGGAAAAATACTATCACCCGTTTAAAACAGTCATACCACCTGCACCCAGATCCTCATCCACTTCATACAATCTCCTGTGAATATGGATGGAAATGCTCAAAAAGGCTGAATAAAGCGTAGATGGGGAATCGGGATGGATCACCCTCATTCCCCATTTCTGTTTAGGCCGATTTACGCGAGTTAATCTGCCCTTTAATTACCGCGGTCAAATTGCCTTTTAAATATTTAAAAAATACTTTTAAAGGCGAGAGTTTTGGATTCGGCTGTTTGCCTTGGGCAATGTCCTTAAACTGCGCGGCATACCAGATAATTTCCATAATCGCCATTTTATCGACCAGTGGAATGCCGGTCTTAATTTTATCGACACCATAACGCACATCTTGCCCTGCCAGCAAACGATGCGCCAGATCTGGCTCCACCGCAAATGGGCGAGCAATCCCGATAAAATCACAGGCGCCGCTGGCCAGTGCCGTATTCATGCCTTGTACGGTCCGGAAACCGCCGGTCACCATTAAATGACAACGAACTTCCTGGCGGATCCGCTCCGCAAACTCCAAGAAGTAGGCTTCACGCGCTAAAGTCGAGGCTTTGCGTTTTTCCGCTTTTACTCCGGCCATGGCCGGTGCTTCATAAGTCCCCCCCGATACTTCAATCAGGTCAATTCCGGCAGCATCAATCGCTTTAAAGACCTGAATCACATCTTCCTCACTAATACCACCGCGCTGGAAATCCGCCGAGTTCAGCTTGACTGAGATGATAAAATCTTCAGAGGTCGCAGCGCGCACCGCCTGATAAATTTCCAGCAAAAAGCGCATCCGGTTGTCAATCGAGCCACCCCAACGATCTTGGCGTTTATTGGTTAGCGGTGATAAAAACTGGCTGATTAAGTAGCCATGTGCGCCATGCAGCTGCACCCCTTCAAAACCGGCCTGCTCACAGATCTGCGCTGCGCGGGCAAAGCGCTGGATAATATCAAGAATCTCATCTTCACGCAGTTCACGCGGTGTGCCAAAGGTGGTGGCCAAGGCCGGGCTAAACGGTACGGCGGAAGGCGCGACGGTTTCTTTGTTCAGGCCTTTCGGACATTGCCGTCCCGGATGCGACAGCTGCACCAGTTGCACCATGCCATACTGCTTGCCAATCTGTGCCCACTGTTGCAACTTGGCCAGATCACGTTCTGATTCAATGGCCACCACGCCCGGTTCATTTTTGGCACGAATATCCACCATGACATTGCCGGTAATGGCACAGCCCAGCCCACCCTTGGCCCAGGCCTCATATAAGCCCAAATGTAACTGGTTCGGCTGACCAGCCGTATTGGCCAGCGCCTCACTCATAGCACCTTTAATGATGCGGTTTTTAAATGTGGTCTTTCTAATTTGAAGCTGATCTGCAATCTGGCTCATTGGTCAATCCTGACATTGTGGTCTAGAGCAAATACTCCATTGAATTACCCCAATGGTCAAGCAAATTTTGACAACTCGTATTGTCAAAAATAGTCACAGATCAATATTGACTGGCCTGAATCAGCTGCCGGGTATAGTCAGTTTGTGGCTGTGCAAACAGATCTTCAGTACGCTGGAATTCCATCACCTTGGCATGTTTCAGCACCAATACCTTCTGACACAAGGCCTTGACCACCTGCAAATCATGGCTGATAAACAGATAGCTCATCTGCTTCTGCTGCTGCAAACGCCGCAACAGTTTAACGATGGCGCGTTGTGTGGTGCGGTCCAGCGCCGAGGTCGGCTCATCCAGAATCAGCAGTTTCGGTTTCAGCACCAGCGCACGTGCCAGTGCAATCCGTTGCCGCTGTCCACCGGATAGTTCATGCGGATAACGGGTTTTAAAACTGACCGGCAATTCAACTTTTTCCAGTGCCAGATCAATACGCTGCTGAATTTCGGATGCTGACAGCTTTTGTAAGGCCAACCCTTCGCCAATGGTCTGCTCGACATTTAAACGCGGATTCAGGCTGCTAAACGGGTCCTGAAATACAATCTGAAATTCACTGCGTAATGGCCGCAGCTGCTTTTCCGAAAGCTGGTTCAAGTCCTGGCCCAGCAAATCAATTTTGCCCTCACTGGCAGTTAAACGCGAAATCGCCAGCGCCAGCGAGCTTTTACCGGAACCACTTTCCCCGACAATACCGATGGATTCGCCTTGGGCCAGATTTAAATCCAGCGGCTCCACCGCGACAAAATAATCTTTGACCCGATTGAGTAAACCCTGCTTGATGGGAAACTTCACACCCAGTTGTTGCAGTTGCAATAAAGGCTGAGTCGCCTCTACCTGTAAAGCCTGACCAAAATCATGATGCAGCAGTTCCCGGGTATACGCCTGCTGCGGCGCATGAAAGACCTGTTCAACCGGCCCCTGCTCCTCGACCTGGCCTTTGTTCATGACAATGACCTGATCGGCATAATGCCGCACCAGATTCAAATCATGGCTGATTAAAATCATGGCCATCTGCCGGCTGCGCTGTAAGCTTTGCAGCAGATCCAGAATTTGCGCCTGTAAAGTTACATCCAGCGCAGTGGTCGGTTCATCGGCAATCAGGATGTCCGGATCAAGCGCCAAGGCCATGGCAATCATCACCCGCTGGCGCTGCCCGCCAGACAGTTCATGCGGATAACGCTTCAGTTTATCTTCCGGCTGGGGAATGCCAACATCTTGCAGCAATTGCAGCACGCGTTGCCGGGTTTCCGCCTTGGAATGCCCCTGTAACAGCAGGCTTTCGCCAATAATTTTTTCCACCCGATGCAGCGGATTTAATGCCGTCATCGGCTCCTGAAAAATCATGGCAATGCGCTGGCCGCGAATCTGGCGTAGTTGTACCGGATTCAGCTGTAGCAGATTCTGCCCCTGAAACAGTGCCTGCCCCTGAATCTGTAGCTGACTCGGCAACAAGCCCAGCAAGGCCAGACTACTCACCGATTTACCCGAACCACTTTCACCGACCAGCGCCAGTGTTTCGCCAGCGTGCAATTCAAAACTTAAATTGTGCACCAATAGCTGCTGTTGATGCTGAATCTGGAGCTGCTGTACCGTCAGCACCGGCGTGCGCTTACTGGCGTCTTGGATCGAATGCATCACGGGTCGCCTCTCCAATATAAATCAGTAAAGATAAAACAATTGCCAGGGTAAAAAAGCCCGACAATGCCAGCCACGGCGCATTTAAATTATTTTTGCCCTGTAACAGCAGTTCGCCTAAAGATGCAGCATCGGGCGGCAAACCATAGCCGAGGAAATCCAGTGCAGTCAGCGCGGTAATATTCGCGGTCAGCATAAAAGGTAGTTGCGACAGACTCGAACTCATGGCATTGGGCAAGATGTGCCGGAACATGATGGTACGGTCACTCACACCCAGACCGCGGGCAGCACGGACATAATCAAAATTACGTGCCCTTAAAAATTCGGCCCGGACCAGTCCAACCAGGGTCGGCCAGCCAAACAGCAGCATAATCAGAAACAGCCAGTACACGCTTGGGCTAAACATACTGACCAGAATCATTACCATGAACAGCATTGGTAAACCGCCCCAGACTTCCAGAATCCGCTGTCCCAGCAAATCGACCCAGCCGCCATAATAGCCCTGTATCGCCCCGACGATAATGCCAAGTGCAGCAGAGGCCAGCGTTAAGGCAAATCCGAATAGCAGTGATACCCGCAGGCCATAGAGAATCCGCGCCAGTACATCTCGGCCCTGATCATCGGTCCCGAGCCAGTTATCGCTGGTCGGTGATGACGGCACCGGCACAGCCAGCTCTAAATTCGGTGACTGATAAGAATATTCAATCAGTGGCCAGATGGCCCAGCCCTGGTCCTGAATCAGCTGCTGCACAGCCGGGTCCTTATATTCCGCCTCGGTTTCAAAGACCCCGCCAAAAGTGGTTTCAGGATAAGCCTTGAACACCGGCATATATAAGCTGTTTTCATATTTGACCAGCAGCGGCTTGTCATTGGCGATCAGCTCGGCTGCTAAGGACAAGATAAAAATCAGGGCAAAGGCGATAAAACAGCCAAATCCCAACCGGTTCTGTTTAAAACGCTGGAGCCGCGCCTGCATTAAGGGAGACATTATTTGGCCCCCCGTGATTCAAAATTAATCCGTGGATCAATGACCTGATACAGCACATCGCTGATCAGTCTGAGGACTAATCCTAACAAGGTAAAAATAAACAGGGTGCCAAAAATTACTGGATAATCACGCTGTACAATCGCTTCAAAGCCCAGCAATCCCAGACCATCGAGGTTAAAAATAATTTCAATAAACAGGTTACCGACAAAGAAAATCCCAATTAATGCTTCCGGCAGGCCAGCAATCACAATTAGCATGGCGTTACGAAAAACATGGCCATACAGCACCCGCGATTCGGTCAGGCCTTTGGAGCGTGCCGCCAGCACATACTGTTTATTCAGTTCTTCCATAAACGAGTATTTGGTTAAGTAGGTCAACCCGGCAAATCCACCAATCACCATCGCCAGCAGCGGCAAGGTCATATGCCAGAAATAGTCTTTGATTTTACCCAGCAGACTCAGCTGATCGAAGTTTTCCGAGACCAATCCCTGTAGCGGGAACCACTGAAAATAGGAACCACCGGCAAAAAATACAATCAATAAAATCGCAAAAGCAAAGGCCGGAATGGCATAGCCAATGGCCAGCAAAATAGACGTGGCTTTATCAAAGATCAGACCATGCTGACGGGCTTTTTTTATCCCCAGTGGAATAGACACCAGATAAATCAGCAAGGTGCTCCACAATCCTAAAGACAGCGATACCGGCAGTTTTTCCCACAGCAGCTGGGTCACCGGCTTGTCTTTAAAAAAGCTGGTGCCAAAATCAAATTGCAGATAGCTGCTCAGCATTAGCCAGAAACGCTCATGAATTGGTTTATCAAACCCATATTGCGCTTCAATTTTAGCCACCATTTCATCACTTAGACCTTTGGCGCCCTGATAGGGCGTTGAACCGGCCGCAGCAGTTTCGGTACTGCCACTCCCGCCCATGCCCTGAAAGGCTTCTGCCTGCTGAATTGCCTGCTCGACCGGACCGCCCGGGGCAATCTGGATCACAATAAAGTTAATCAGCAAAATCAGAAACAGTGTGGGAATAATCAGCAACACACGTTTCAGGATATAGGTTCCCATGCGCTCAGCATCCTTGTGGCAAAGCCAGCTTATTGTTTACGCAGATACTGGGCTACTTTTTGCGCCCCGGCTGCATCACTCCACCAGTAATCAAGTCCAATGGAAAGTTTTGGTTTTATTTTCGGTTGTTGGTACATATTCCAGTAGGCCAGCCAGTGCTCGCCTTTGCCATAGGTCGGAATCTGGTAATAACCAGCGCGTAATAAACGGTCCAGCACTTTGGTCCGGACAATCAGCTGCTGGCGGTCAGGCGCGTAGATAATTTTCTGAATGATGTCATCAATGACCGGATTCTTGATGCCGGCATAATTATAATTACCCGGCTGATCTGCCGCGGTGCTGCTCCAGAATTGCGCCTGTTCATTGCCCGGACTTAAGGACTGTGGCAAGACCATGGTGCTTAAGTCAAATTCTGCCCGGCGCATCCGTTCAATATATTGCGGCACATCGACCTGGCGGATATTCACCACAATGCCCAGACGTTTTAAATTGCGCACAAAAGGCATTAAAGTACGCTGCAAGCCATCCTGATGAATTAAAAATTCCAGCTGGATGGTGTTGCCTTTCGGATCAAGCAAACGGCCATCCTTGAAGCGATAGCCGGCATTCAGCAGGATCTGCCGGGCTTTGAGCAGACCGCTGCGGTTAAAACCGCTGGCATCACTGACCGGGAATTTCCAGTTGGCCAGCACCCCCTGACGCTGCACCGGATGCAACTGTTTTAAATACGGCTTTAACAGTGCCAGCTCCGCCGCGCTTGGACGACCTTTGGCTTCCAGTTCGCTATTGCTAAAATAACTTTGCAAACGCTGATACTGTCCGTAAAACAGGGCTTTATTCTGCCATTCAAAATCATAGGCATGGCTGAGCGCCTGACGGAAATGAATATCCTGCATCGGTGCACGCCGGGTATTAAACACAAAACTTTGTGTTGGCACCGGGTTTTCATGCCGGAACTTATATTTCACCACCATCCCCGCTTTCACTGCCGGGAACTGATATTCCGTCACCCATTTGCGCGCGGTATATTCTTCATGCAGCGTGTATTGGCCCGACTTAAAGCCTTCAAAGGCCACATCCATATTGCGGTAATAGACAAATTTAAGCCGGTCAAAGTTATAACGGCCCTTATTTACCGGCAGATCTTTGCCCCAATAGTTCGGATTGCGCTTATAAGTAATACTGCGTCCGGCATCAATCCGTTCAATCAGATACGGGCCTGACCCCAGCATCGGCTGCAAGGTAATCCGGCTAAAGTCCTTGCCCTGCCAGTCTTTCTGGGAATAAATCGGTAAGGCCGATAAAATCAGCGGCATTTCACTGTTGTTATCGGATTTAAAGGTCATTTTGACCTGATGTCTGGATAAGACCTCGGTTTTATCCAAATCGGCAATATACATCTGCAAACCCGGATTAGATTTGCTCTGGAAGGTATCAAAACTGAATTTGACATCAGCCGCGGTGACCGGTGTGCCATCACTAAAACGTGCTTTTGGATTCAGATGAAAAATGACAAACTTGGTCTGCTTCGGATCATAAGTCACTTTTTCTGCCAGCAGTGGGTACATCACCCCCGGCTCATCTAGCGAGCTGGTCATGAGCGAATCAAACAGATAATTCACCCCATCGGTCGCACTGCCCTTACCATTCATGCTGTTCAGGTTGTCAAAAGTGCCATTGCTGGACTGACTCAGCATGCCACCTTTCGGTGCTTGCGGATTGGCATAGGGCATGGCCGCAAGCTGGCTGTATTTCGGGCTGCTGTGCAGCGCGATATACGGCGTGGTCTGCAGCGCAGCCCAGCTCCAGCTTGAGGTCAAAGCCAGTGCTGTCGCCACAGCACTCAAGCGATATAAAGATCTGTTCATGCGGTCACGACTCCTTGTGCCCGGCAATTACAGGTTCGGAACCTTGATGATCTCTCCAATACGCAGCTGCGTATTCGGTTTAATCTCGTTCATATCAGCCAGTTCACTGGTTTCCAGACCATAACGGCTGGCCAACCCAATCAGGGTATCACCACGTTTAACCTTATATTCCATAATGGTTTTCGGCAGTTGCAGGGTTTGGCCAACTCTTAAACCGGCACGCGGACTCAGGCCATTCAAGGCTGCCAGTTCAGCGACCGAAATACCGGTACGGCTGGCAATGGCATTTAAGGACTCACCGGCTTTAACGGTATAGGCTTCGGTTGCTTTACCCGTGCTGGCGGTGCTCACCGCTGCACTTTCCGCGGCACGGTTGCTACTGCTGTCCAGATCACCTTCAATTTTTAAACGCTGGCCAATCCGCAGTGCAGCAGTACGTGGCAGATCATTTAGTGCGGCCAGATAGTTCAGCTGCAAATGATATTTACGCGCAATACTATTTAAGGTCTCACCCGATTTTACAATATGAATATCAGAGTTTGCCGCAGTTGTGCTGACCTTACTTTCTTCCACTAGCGCTGGCTCACCGCTGAGTTTCAGGCGCTGGCCGGTACGTAAACCGGCAGTCCGGCTGATGCCATTTAAACTGGCAATCTGCTCCAGACTCAGGTTATAGCGGTTGGCAATGGCAGTTAAGGTATCTCCCGACTGTACTGTATAACTATCCGGGATGGTCGAACCGGCGGGAATTTTTAAAGTTTGCCCAATTCGCAGGCCGGTATTGGTCGAAATCTGGTTTAAGGCGGCCAGATCAGCCAGACTCATTTTGCTTTGTGCGGCCACACTCGATAAGGTGTCTCCGCGCTGGACAGTATAGTTTTCCGTTTTAATCTCAGCTGTTGATGTACTTGGCACTGCACGACGACTCTCTGCGGCCGTTTCAGTTTTTGCTTCGGCTTTCGAGTCACTTACAGGCACATTAATCCGCTGTCCAACCAGCAAACTGCTGCCCGCAGTCAGACCCGGAGTTAAGGCTGCCAGTTCTGCATTGGACAAGCCATGACGGTCCGCAATCAGTTTCAGATATTCACCGCGCTTCACCGTATAGCTTTGCGTGGCCACTTTGGTTTCAGCCGCTTTCTGCTCAGCTGCCTTGGCACGCATCTCTGCTGTTTCTTGCAGATTCAGCTTCTGGCCGACAAACAGGCCACTGCTTGTGTTCAGATTATTGTAATCCGCCAGTTGCTTGACCGATAAACCAAACTGATTGGCCACGCCGGTTAAGGTATCGTTAGCTTTAACCACATAGGATTCCGGCTGCTCTTTGGCTTTGGCTGGCGCGGCAGCTTGTGGTTTGGCATCATATAAATAGATGGTGGTACCGGCATATAAAGTCGAGTTTGGATCAATCTGGTTCCATTTTGCCACATCACGCCAGTTCACCCCATTTTTCATGGCAATCAGCACCAGGGTATCGCCGGCCTGTACCGTATAGGTACTGCGCTTGCCTTTTGGCGGCACCACCACCACTTCAGTGTCGGTCTTGATTACGTTCTTGCCCTGGTTCCGCTGGGCTTCATCTGAATCTGGACGGGTGCTATCCGCGACACTTTTCGGGTAAGCAAAACCTTTGGTCAGCTCTTTGCCTTGCTGCTCGGCCACCGACAGACTGGTCTGAATCGCGGTCAGCTTAATTTTGCCATCATAAGGATCGACAATTTCAGTGCCTTGTGGTGCAATTTCTTTTAACTCGGCCACCACCTGCGCCTGTTCAGCCTGAGAGGCCACCGGCTGCAACACCTCTTCTACCGTTTTGTTCTGGTCTTCAGTTTTCACTGCCGCCAGAATCTGTTCACGTTCTGCTGCTGAAATTGGCGGTTCGACCTTCACCGGCTGAATATTCTGTGCCGGGGTAATGGCCACCGGAATACGTGGAGCACTTGGAATATCTGAATTGGCCGCAAAAGAGGCCAAAGCCGATGAACCGCGTGGCGTACTGATCCGTTTGGTGCTGGTTGTAGTCGTGCTGCTAGCAGTTTTGGCTGTGCTCGCTGGTGTAGTCGTAGCAGTACGCTGAGTCACACTGGCCGTCAAAGCGGGTGTGGTGGTTTTTGTAGCTGGGGCACTGGTCGTGGTCTGCGTCGTCACACTAGGACGAGTGTTGCTGGCCAGCAATCCACCACCTTGCAGGTTTTTCAGACGTTCATCGACTGTTGGGCTTAAATCGGCTGGAATCAGAATCCGCATCGGGCTGGCACTGTCAATTCGGTCAGTACGATGGCCCGGGTTCAGTGCATATAACTCGGCACGGCTAAGACCAGTAATATTGGCCACATCATTTAAATTCACCGCTCCGACCGTCACTTCACGGAAATGGGGACGGTTGGCAATTGGCGGCAAACGCACCCCGTAGGCACCTGGATTTTTAATAATTTGCGCCACTGCCAGGAAACGCGGCACATAGTTCATGGTTTCCTGTGGCAATTTCAGTGACCAGTAATCGGTCGGTAAACCGGCAGCCTTGTTACGGTTAATCGCCTGCTGAATACGGCCCGGTCCGGCATTATAAGCGGCCAGAGCCAACTCCCAGGAACCAAACTGGTTATACAGGCTACCGAGGAATTCATAGGCAGCACGGGTCGATTCGACCACATCACGGCGGCCATCATACAGCGGGGTCTGTTTCAGACCATAAATACGTCCGGTACTTGGAATAAACTGCCATAAACCGGCTGCAGCAGCGCTACTGGTTGCTGCCGGGTCGTACGAACTTTCAATGACTGGTAATAATGCCAGTTCGGTCGGCATGCCACGGCGCTCGGCTTCTTTAACTGTGTGATACAGATAACGTGAAGCACGCGCACTTAAACGGTCAATATACGGCTGACGTGAAATAAACCAGCCGCGCTGCGCTTCAATACGCGGATTCCAGTGTTCCAGATCCATTTTGAAACCTACGGTCATACGCTTCCAGACATCACCGTGTTTTAAAATCAGTAAACGGTCGCCTTCTACCGCGCGCATGTCGGTGGCCGACAATAAATCTTCCAGTGAATCTAAACTGCTGGCGTCCAGATAACCTGAACCAACCTGACTCGACGTTGACGCTTTGCTGGCACTTTGTGTAGAGGTACAGCCGGTGCTGATGCCGAGCGCGGCCAGCGCTGAACCCAAAACTGTAATTTTAAATAGTGCCGGGACCATAGGCTGCCACATGCGTGTGGTTGGTTTATACATAGGAAATCCAAACAACTCGTCTATAAATTATTTTTTAGATTTGACATTGTAGTGAAGCATCACTACGACACAAGGTTTTACTCTAGCGCGATTCTAATATAAATGTTACAAGAAATTAAAAAATTGACGTCTTCGGCGTTTCTGATCTGCAATTGCGTTATACAATAGCGGCTCGGTTTTTATTTGGCTCTTTTTGGATCTGGCTTATGTCTCAAACAATCACACTATATGTGGATGGTGCTTGTCGTGGAAACCCTGGCTTGGGCGGTTGGGGTGCATATGTCATTACAGAAACCCAGCAGCACAAACTCTATGGCGGGGAACTGGAAACCACCAACAACCGTATGGAGCTGACGGCAGCCATTGAAGGCATTCAGTTCTGCCCGGCAGAGGCCAAACTGATTCTCTGGACCGATTCCAACTATGTCAAACGCGGCATGACCGAATGGATTGCCGGCTGGAAAAAGAAAAACTGGAAAGATGTGAAAAATCCGGACCTATGGCAAAAACTGGATGCCATCTGTCAGGGTCGTGAAATTGAATGGCACTGGATTAAAGGTCACGCTGGCCATGCTGGCAATGAAATGGCCGATCAGCTGGCCAACAAAGGGGCCGATCTGGTATTTGCACAGCAGGTCAAAGTGACGCCGGTACAAATCATTACTGAAGATAAAAGCGCTGAGTCTGAAGTCATCCCGTCGGGCACGGCTAAAAAAAAAGCAGAATCTGACTGGTTGCTCGACGACCCTTTTGGCTTCGATCTAGACGACAGCCAACTAGACGTTGAAGTCGAAGAAGAACTGCTAATGGTGCAGGAGGATCATCTCAGTCTGACCCAGCACAGCATTACCGTGACGCAAACCCTCAGTCAAAATGACAGCCCGAATCAGAACGAAGTCCTGATCCAAGATGAAACCCAGAACCAGAGTGCAACAGCGCCAGCAAACACGTCATCGCATCCCCATATTGTGATTACCCCGGCCACGGTTCAGGCTTATGGTCCACGCCAGCTGATTCTGGATACGGAAACCACCGGTTTTTATTATCAGGATGGTGACCGGATTATTGAAGTCGGCGCGATTGAAATGGTCAACCGCAAACTGACCGGCAGCTCGATTCATATTTATATCAACCCGGAAAAACCGGTCGGTGAATCGGAAGTGGTGCACGGTATTTCGGATGAGTTTTTAAAAGACAAGCCGAAGTATGCCGAAATTGCTGCAGTGCTGTATGACTATTTAAAAGGCGCGGAAATTATTGCGCATAACGCCACCTTCGATATGAACTTCCTGGATATGGAGTTTAACCGCTGTGGTCTAGGCGATTTATCGGCGGTGTGTGAAGTCACCGATACCCTGGTAATGGCCAAAAACAAGCATCCGGGACAAAAGAACTCGCTCGATGCCTTAGTGAAGCGTTATGAAATTCCGGCGCGTGACCGTACCTTCCACGGCGCCTTGCTCGATGCTGAAATTTTGGCCGATGTCTATCTGGCCATGACCGGTGGCCAGGTATCCTTTGATATGGATGCCCTGTCAGCTCATCATGAAGAACAAAGCGGTGAATCGGGTCGTCGCAGCATTGAAGTGGAATTGCCGGTGATTCTGCCTTCCGCCGCAGAGCTGGAAGCACATGAGAATTGGGTCAAACAATTTGAAGAAAAGCATGGACAGCCCTGCTTTTTTGCCAAATAAAAAACCGACGATTGTAATTTTTTGTATTTAATCTGTTCCTAGTTCAGTTATAGTTAAGATAAACAGGTCTGCTGTTTTTGCAGCAGGCCCATAAACAGATAAAACACTAGGAAAGGTGCAGATACATGTCTTACCAAACCTCTATTCATTTTGATCCGACTGCGTTACTGATAATAAAAAATGAGGTTGATAATTCAATCAAATTGGTGGAATCCGCAGTCAGCACCTTGGCAGAAGATCAGACTTTACCTTTCGGGATTGATGATGCCCTTAACCAGTTTGAGCAATGTGCCCAGGTACTAGCCCTGATTGATATGTCGAGCCTGGCAAAAATTGCCCAATATTCAGCAGAATTAATGCGCAAGATTATGGGGAATCCGGCGCAAATTAAAACTGAAGACGTGATTGCCTTAAGTGAAGGCACCACCATGCTCAAGCGCTACATCGAATTTATTTGTCTGCGCGAAGTTAAAATTCCACAGTTCCTGCTCGATACCTTAAACCGTCTGGAACGTGCCTTGGGTAAACCACTCACCCAGGAAGGCCAGCATATTGAATCTCTGCTGGACTGTATTCACCCGGAATTCAAATTGCCACAAGCACCCGGTCTGGAAAAATCAGGCTATGTGCATCAGCTGTATAAACTGTCACTGTACAAACTGCTGAAGCAGGAAGAATCCGAGCTGGATCTGCAAGCCATGAAACTGGTCGGCACCTATTTAGCCGGTCTATCCGCCCAGCATCCAAGCCAACAATACTGGAATCTGGTCTATGTGGCGTTAAACCAGATTGATAACCTGCTGCTGAATGAACCACGTTTACGCACCTTAATCAGTATTGAACTGAATATGCGTCAATACTTTGCCGCACCAGACAGCTTCCAGGCCCAGTTAAGTGATCTGGCCAACATCCTGAGCCTGTGCATTAGCCAGGAAGATCAGGTGGCCCAGCACATCCGCGAACAGCTGAATATTGGTGAAGACCTGCTGACTGACACCCAGTTACAGGTCTTCAGCCGTCATCTGTATGGTCCGGATTTTGAAACCATGCAGACCATCAGTGCTCTGGCGACCAGCGAAATGGCGCAGATTCGCAATGACATCGAATACAACTACCAGAACATGACCCCTGAAAAAACCCAGGAGTTGCAAGCCAAGCTCAAAGATCTGGCCAACATCTTTAAAGTACTGAACCTGAATGAAGCCCACCGTGATCTGCTGGTTCAGGCCGACGCCTTGAGTCAGGCCGAAGTGCTCAAAGAAGAAAGCTTTGCCCAGCAGCTGATGAACACCATTTTATCAGCGATGAACTCGATTGGGGTGCTGGAGCGTCATCATACTTCTAGCCGTTTACAGCTGCGCGTTAACAACATGCACATTTCGCTGGACCGTTTAGATGAAGCGCATGAAGTATTGCTGAGCGAAACCAAAACCTTAATTGATCTGGCTCAGCAGATTCTGGTGCAGCACGTTCAGGATCAGGATGTGCGTTTATTGGAAAACACCTGTACCCAGCTGCGTGAAGTGGCCGGTGCCCTGCTGTTCCTGAATGAAGAAAAAGGCCAGCAGGCGCTGCTGACTGCCGCTGACTTTATCTATCGTAAATGCGAAGCCGGTGAAACGCTCAGTAGTGACGAGCTGAATGCCGTGTTAGACACCTTGGCCGGTGCCGACATGCTGATTGACAATTTAAAAAACAAACAGCCTGTTTTACAGTCGATGTTTGATGTAGCATTGGCAAGTAGCGAAAAACTGAAAGCTGTAGCCTAATGTCTGAACTCTCACTTGCCTATATTTTTCACCAACAGCAACTGCTGGTCGATGAACAGTTTCAACTGCCCCGAGTTGAAAAATTAGCAAGTGACCTGTCTACGGGCAATCAGGTGATTGCCCGCGACTTACTCCCCGATGAGCCCATTCCTGAAGGCTATCAATTATTGCCAATTCGCCAGCTGTTACAGTTCTGGAACAGTGCCGAATTTGAACAGGCCAGCCGTGCAATCCAGTTGCTAGAATGGCGTCGTAATCACCGTTTTTGCAGCCACTGCGGCCATCCAACCGAAGCGCATGCCACCGAATATGCCATGGTTTGCCCGGTCTGCCAGTATCGCCAATATCCACGTGTACAACCCTGTGTCATTACCGTCATTACCCGCGGTGAAGATGAAATTCTGCTGGCCAAAAATGCGCGAAACACCACCAATATGTATGGCCTGATTGCCGGTTTTGTTGAGGTGGGAGAAACCTTGGAAGAAGCGGTACGCCGTGAAACTGCGGAAGAAGTCGGTATCCAGCTAAAGAATATTCAGTATCTGGCCAGTCAGCCCTGGCCTTTTCCAAGCAACCTGATGATTGCCTTTAAAGCCGAATATGCCGGTGGTGAACTGCAGTTACAGGAAGAAGAAATCAGCGACGCACAATTCTTTAAATTTGATCAGCTGCCGAATATTCCATTCAAAGGCAGTATCGCCCATGCCATGATCAAACACGTGACCGAAGGCTCTGCCGTCGCCGACGACAGCAAAGCCTGGCTCTAAAGAGACACAACTCAGGAATTTAGCGTTTCTTCCAGCGCCTGCATAATCGTGTGCTTGGTCTTGAAATAACGGCTAAACAGACTCGATACCGAGCCCATAATACTGACATGCCCGGTGCGTGAAATGGTGATCAGCTGACTATGATTGCCATGCTTGTTTAGCACATGATCAAAATCAACCGCATTACTCAAATGCACAATCTGGTCATTCTCAGCCACCAGCAAATAGTGACGAATGTGATTACTTTCCACAAAGTAATACGGCATCACATCATGATAAGGAATGGTCTGATCAAATGCATCGGCACAAAGCGGATCATCTTTATAGTCAAAATGATAGGGACCAGCCAAGCCAATCGCAGCCCGAATATTGTCTCGGCAGTTCAGCGCATAAGGCTGCGGATGATACAGCACCGACATGATATTAAACGCACCGGCCGAGTGCCCCATTAGGATAATCTGATCAGTGTTAATCCTTAACTCTGCCTGCTGATCATGCAGATAGTTTAGTGCCAAAGTCAGGTCATCAATATAGACCGGAAAAATATTCTGCGGCGCCAGTTGATAATTAATGACGGCAACATCAAAACCTTGTTGGGCAAAAGCTTCGCCAACAAAGCGATAATCTTTTTTATCACCCCGTGACCAGGCACCACCATGGACAAAAACAATTAACGGCTGCTGGGGACGTGGCTGGGCAGTCCGGTACAAATCCAGCTGATGGCGTTCATTCGCTCCATAAGCCAGATCGTTCTCTACCGTATAGCCCTGTCGTGGAGTCAAACGGTTCAGGGCATAACTGCCAAAATCATACAGGCGGAATTCCTGATATACACTTTTGGCCTGAACCAGACGATATTGCAGCTGCGTTTTAAACTGGAACAACTTAGAGCGCATTCGTTGGCTCGATCTGGTCCGGATCAATGGCGACCGGGGTTTGTACATCCGGCTGTACATTCATCATCGGGCTGGCAAAACCAGAAGATGTGGCCTGTGAGGCTTCAATATTGTCAATTAAGGTCACAATTTTGGTGACATTACCAACCTGCTGTAACACCTGATTTAAATCGGCGATTTCCGCATTATTCAAACGGCCCATCACATACAGCACGCCATCTTCGGTGTGAATTCGCACTTTACTGTCAGAAACCACCGGCGCTTTCATAATCAGGCCACGGGTATTGGCGGTCACGGTGGTGTCCTGCATGATGGTGCTATAACCAATCTGGTTGCCCACGGTAATATAGTTGTGTACGGTTTTGACATCGCTCATGGCGCGTACATTGTCTTCCGCCAACTGCTTCAGATGTGCATCTGGCACCTGACCGGTCAGCAATACATTGCCGTGGAAACTTTCAATATTAACGCGTGACTGTTTAAAACGGGCATCCAGCTTATATAAATTAATTTTTGCTGTACGTTCAATGGAGTTATCAATAAAGACCTGGCCAAGTGAGCGTGCGCCACTTTCCGTTCCTACAGGTGCAGAACCCGTACCACTGGAAATAAAACTTGCACAGCCGGATAAACTTGCCACACACAGCACTGTGATTGCGATACGATTTAACACTCAGCAAGACTCCTCATTACTTATTCATTTCTGTTTTCAAGCATCTTTGCTTCAATTCTCTTCAAAGATTAATGAACTCTGAATCAAAAGTAAAAGCATTTTCAATCCATTGCAGATCATACGTGAAATTGGAAAAATCTTGCTGTACTGTTTTTGCAATTTGTTCAGTAAAATCAAAACAAATCACATCAAATCGACAATAAAAATCCTGTAATTGTGCAGAATTGCTCAAATAGGTCAGCGCAGTTTTTATCAGCTTTTGCTGCTTGGAGATGGAAACCACCTCCACCGCCCGGCCATAATCGCTAAAAGATCGCGCCTTTACCTCCACAAACACCAGCTGCTGATCCTGCCGGGCAATCAGGTCGATTTCACCATAACGGCAATGGTAATTGGCCGCCAGAATCTGATAACCCTGCTGCTCTAATAACATTGCAGCCTGCTGTTCGGCCCACTGGCCTAGACGCGCGCGCTGACTGGCCATTTACAGGATCTGCACCAGCTGTTTCTGCTGCACATAACATTTCGGAATACGCTGAATCTGGTTGTCCTGAATCCGGATTAAACCGGTTCGCCCTTCAAACTCGATGCGGTTTAATTGTGGCTGTTTCAGATAATAATTGGCGATCTGCCAGGCATCTCCACCAAAGGCCACCAGCCGCTGAAAAGAAAAGTGTTCCGCCTTGGCCGCCTGAATCCCGGCCTGTACATCTGCCCATTGGGACTGATATAAAGCCGGCGCATCACAAAACTGCAGGCCTTGCGGTAACTGCTGCTGTGACTCGACGGCATTGGCCAGACTGTATAAGCGCTTTTTGGGCAACCTGTTCTGGCGATTGATCCAGCCATTCGAACCCAGCAATAACACCCCCTGCTGACGTTTCAGCCACCTCGGCGGACTGTCTACCACCTCCACCGGATAATCCAGCTGCGACACCAGAGACATTAATAACAGTTCGTGTTCAGCTTCGGTGCCGGGTTCACGCAGAATATACAAATGATTGATCTGATCTTTCTGGAACAGCTGTTTTAAGGTCTGTGCATCATCTTTTTTTGACAGGCTAAACTGTAGCACCCGTGGATGCTGCTGGATCACCTCGTTTAAGGCCAGTGTACGCACTTTGGGCCGCAGTGCAACTAACTGTTCGACATCGGCACGTGCCAAAGGTCCAATCACCACCCGGGTCTTGGCATTGACATGCTGACGCAGCAAGGGACCAATTTTGCGCTGCTCGGAATTAATCAATTTAACCGGCATTTTCTCACCCGATGCCTGATAAGCGTGCATAAAACCCTGCTGAATACTGAAACCGGCTCGCGCCATAGGACCCGATTCAGGTAGAATGACCAGAATCTCGGCCTGGGCAACTGAAAGTCCTGCGCCCAACAGCGCCGTGGTGATAATTACTTTTTGAAGCTGTCTTTTATTGTTATTAATAATTTGCCTAAACATGGAGAAACCTAATGAGTGCTCAGTTATTTGTTGTAGCCACCCCAATTGGGCACTTAGACGACATGACCTATCGGGCGATTGATGTTCTAAAGTCTGTAAATATTATTGCGGCAGAGGATACACGGACCTCTGCTCAATTATTAAAGCACTATAATATATCAACTCCGTTAACGGCGTGCCATGAACATAATGAAAGTAACAAAATTGATATATTGGTTCAGCGCCTGCTGAACGGCGAAAATATGGCCCTGATTAGTGATGCCGGTACTCCGCTAATTAGCGACCCCGGTTTTAAACTGGTCCGCGCCGCCCAAGAACACAATATCCGGGTGATTCCGGTTCCGGGAGCCTGTGCCGCAATTGCAGCGCTGAGTGCGGTTGGTTTACCGAGTGACCGCTTTAGCTTTGAAGGCTTTTTACCGTCAAAACAGTCACAGCGTATCTTGAGTCTGGAAAAACTTAAAGACCAGACTGCGACCCTGATTTTTTATGAAGCGCCACACCGGATTCTGGACAGCGTTAAAGATATGGCCAATATTTTCGGGGCCGAGCGCCCGGTCGGTTTTGCCCGTGAAATAACCAAAACCTTTGAAACCATCAAGAAGATGACGCTGGGTGAGCTGGTCAGTTTTATTGAAGCTGATCATCATCAGCAAAAAGGTGAAATTGTACTGGTGGTTGGTGGTGCAACCGCGGAAAAAGATCTGGAGCAGGAAAAGCTGGATCAGCTGCTGACCCGACTATTGCAGGATTTATCGGTGAAAGCAGCGTCACAACTGGCCGCCGATTTAACCGGAATCAAGAAAAAAGTGGCCTATCAGCGTGCGCTGGAACTGAGCCAAAACCGCGATGACTGATTCTGGCTGTTGATTCGCAATAAAAAAAGCATCACCGGAGTGATGCTTTTTTCTTATTGGCGTGCAGCCTCATCTGGTGGGACTTCAGTAATTTTTCCCCCACGTGCCAAGAAGGCCGCAATTTCATCTTCTAACGCTTGGCGTTGCTTCTGTTTAGCGGTTACGGTTAAGGTTTCTGCTTCCGCCACATCACCATCGTTTACGGCATCTTCGCTGTCCAGTGCACCTTTTTCAGCCGCTTTTGCCTCATCGTCATCGACGGTGGTATCTTCTACATCATCATAATCGTTCATATCCGTCATTTTAATCTCCCCGCAAATGACCTCAATTGAGTCCTGGTGAACGTTGTCATGCAATTAGGAAGAAATTTATCAATCTCTGCGCCTTTCGCCTAGAGGTAAAGACAAAAAAATCGTGTCTTTTTTAACCAAATTCGTAATCATGTATTAATGAATGTTTAAAAAATAACTATTTCTAGCTAGACCGCATACCGCGTGTCTTTCAGCAGATGCAAACCATTGGCCTGCGCCATAAAAGCATCCTTTAACACCGGCAGCTGTTCAACCTGCTTCAAGCCAAAATTACGTCCCCAGACCAGCGGGAATAACTGGGTGGTTTCCAGCCAGCCTATTGCAGACATGCTGTGCATCATTGCATCATTTTGACCTTTACGACGATGCTCATAACGCTTCAAGGTCTGCTCATGCGCCCAGACCCCACGTGCCCGGTCATGCAGCAGAACATCACACAAGACTGCGGCATCCAGACAGCCAATATTGACGCCCTGCCCGGCCAGTGGATGAATCACATGCGCCGCATCGCCAATGAGTGCAAGTCCCGGCTCGACATAGTGCTGCGCAGCACGGGCTTTTAAAGGGAAACGGGCACGTGGTGTAGCTTCCAGTACTTCACCCAACATATGATGGCTTTCACGGGTCAACAGCTGGGTAAATTCCTGATCGGATAATGCAGCATATTCTTCTGCATAATCCTCTGGTAGCGTCCAGACAATAGATTGCCAATGGCCATCCTGTTCAGGCTTGAGGCTGCTCATCGGCAGGTATGCCAGCGGACCGGTTTCCAGAAAAATCTGGCGCGCCACATGCTGATGCGGCTGGGCAGTTCGGATGGCACAACTGATGCCTGCCTGCTGATAATCCAGCACATCCAGATCAATAAAGGCCTGTTCGCGGACAAAGGAATTGGCCCCATCTGCGCCAATTAACAGTGTGGTCGTCAGTTTTGTGCCATCGGCCAGGAAAATATGCCAGACACCAATCCCCTGCTCAATCCGGGTGACTTTGACCTGCGTGCGATAATCCTGAATCTGCGTCAGCATGGTTTGCTGAATGGCCAGATTTAAAATACTCGGCTCCACCATCGAACCCAGCGCCTGGTCCACTCCGGGTGTTTTTTCTGCCGGCTGACCAAAATTGATTTCGCCATAGCCATTTTTATTCCAGACCTGCATGCCAGTATAAGGCTGCTGACGCGCCAGTTTGTCCCAAACACCGACGGTTTTTAGCAGATGGATGGTGGCCTGACTTAAAGCCAGTACGCGCGGATTGGCCATACTTAAGGTTTTTTCTGCATCCAGAATTGGGGCGGCATCCAGCACCGTGGCTTGCACCCCACCTTGGGCCAGTAATAATGCAGTTAAGCCACCGACCAAACCACCACCCACAATAACGGCATCTAATACGTGTGCTGTCTGGTTCATGCTTTTAGTCCCATGGCATAGTTGGCAACAAGTGGTTTAATTCCCGGAATGGTATCAAAGGCAATCAGACCGGTATTTCTGAGCAGTTTCAGCACCGGATTCTGGTTACTAAAGCCACGCACCACGCTGTCACAGAATTTGATTACGCGCTGCTGATCGGTCAGACGGGATTTTTCATAATCTTGCAGCATGGCGGCATCGCCCAAATCGGCCTGCTGAGCCAGCTGTTCTTTTAAATAACGCACCAACACATAAGCATCGCGCATACACAGGTTAAAGCCCTGTCCAGCCACCGGGTGAATAGTATGTGCCGCATTGCCCATCAGTACTACTCGGCCCACAGCCTGTTTTTCTGCCAGCACTTGCGAGAGCGGGAAGCTAAAACGGCGCCCGGTTTTCTGGAATTTTCCAGCCCGATCACCATAAGTCTGCTGTAAGGCATCGAGGAAATGTTGGTCATTGTCTTCCCCCAGCCATTCATGTTCCGTGCCTTTTTTCACCGGCCAGACCACCGAACGACGATATTCACCCGGCAAAGGCAATAACGCCAGCGGACCTAAAGGACTGAAACGCTCAAAACCGACATGATTGTGTGGTTTAGAAGTTTGTACGGTGGTCACAATGGCGACCTGATCATAATCATGTTCATCGACCCCAATGCCTAGGGCTTTACGGCAGAATGAGTCGCGACCATCGGCAGCAATCACCAGTTTGGATTGCAGTTTTAAGACTTCACTTCCACGCTGCGCTTCCAGATAAGCCAGATCTGTATCTTGGGTCAGGGAAGTGACTTTTACCCCATCAATCAGTTCAATTAAAGGCTCTGCGCGCACCTGAGTCAGCAACACCCGGCCTAACCAGGCATTTTCAATCACCTGTCCAAAACTTTCGACTTTTTCCTGTTCGGCTTGCAGACGCGCTTTCCCAAAACTGCCCTGCTCGGTAATGTGCACTTCCAGAATCGGGACAGCATGTTCCTGCAAGGCATCCCATAGGCCCAGTTCCTGATAAATCTGTACGCTACGACGCGACAGCGCACTGTTTCGTGCATCAAAACTGGAGTGATACGGGGCAAGATTGGCATCATCATAATTCGGGTATTGAATTGCTTCGAGCAGTTTGACCGCAATATTGGATTTGGCCAACATGAGCGCCAAACTCAGCCCCACCATACCGCCGCCCACGATGATGACTTCTTGTTGCATGCTTGAATCCTTATTTGTGGTATCTCAAAAGTTTAGATACATCTTAATCATGATTGATTTTATATTACATCAAGGGATTGGATTTTTATAATGATTCGTGTGGATGGCTGGAATTTCCGAGCTTCAACGCTTGCGTGTTCTGACCATAAATCCCGTTTAAAAGATGTTATTCCATAAGATGACACTGGAATGGTATGCAATATAACATCTATACAAAGCCTGGAGCGCTAGACTTAAGCTGAGCAAGCGACAGCCCTAACGTAGATAAAATAAATTAAAGAATTCGTATCAGCTGTATGCTATTCATTGTAGAAAATTTAAAACATGAAGAAATTAGAACTTATCTTTTTAGTCGTTTTAATCTTGGTTCTGTTGTGGGGCATACAATGGATGTTTCATGACTTTCCGGCCGCAAGTTAAGTCTTCTATTATTCAATCTAAAAGCTATACTATAATTTCTTAAAATAATTAGAATGTTAGGATAATAAATGGATCATACTGAACGTTTTATTACAGCATTTTACTACGCTGTCGCCGGGATTTTTTTTGGGGCTAGGGTTAGCAATTTTTTCATCCCTCTATCTCAGCCTTACAATAAGCTCAGCCCATATTGTAATTTTTACAGTCATTTGCTGTTTTGTTTTAGGCTATGTATTTCCTCATAGCGTTGGCAATATTTTTAAATGGGTTTGGCATATTTTCGTTAATTAGTCTGAATGTCTATCTCTATTTAATCCATTAACGCTAATTCAAAATCAAAAAAGCCGATCTTCTGACCGGCTTTTGAGCTGTACGGCTTTTATTTGGTCGCAGCCATCAACGCTTCAATCTCGTCTACAGTTTTCACTACTTTCGCAGTTAAGTTCAGTGGTCCATTTTTGGTCGCGACAATATCATCTTCAATCCGGATGCCAATGCCACGCCATTTTGGATCTACCGTTTCATCATCCGGGGCAATGTATAGACCCGGCTCAACCGTAACCACCATACCGGCTTCATAAGCACGCCATTCGCCATCAACCTTATAAGTTCCGACATCATGCACATCCATGCCCAGCCAGTGGCCTGTGCCATGCATATAGAACTGACGATAGCTTTCTGACGCAATAATCTCGTCCAGATCACCCTGCATAATGCCTAAATCAAGCAGGCCCTGTACCAGAATACGTACCGCCACATGGTGTGGTTCTTTATAGGAGTTGCCAATCTGTACGGCATTAATTGCTGCAAGCTGAGCATCTAGTACAAGGTTATATAGCGCTTTTTGCTCTGGGCTGAATTTACCATTCACCGGAAAGGTTCGGGTAATATCCGAAGCATAGAACTGATATTCACAGGCGGCATCAATTAGCACCAAATCGCCATCTTTCAGTTCTTTGTCGTTCTCTACATAGTGCAGAATGCAGGCATTTTCACCGCCGCCAACAATACTGTTATAAGATGGAACACAGCCATTTCGGCCAAACACATAATTCAGTTCGGCTTCCAGCGCATATTCCATCATGCCGGGGCGTACCGTTTGCATGGCCCGGGTATGCGCTTCGGCAGAAATATCTGCCGCAATTTGCATCAGTTCCAGCTCTTTGGTGTCTTTGTGCAAACGCATTTCATCGACCAGACGGTCGAGCTGCACCACCTGCGCTGGTGCCGAGGTGCCACGGCGGCTTTCGCCATTGGCAGCTGCAATCCATTTGGCCACCCGCGCATCAAATTCGGCATTCTGTCCAATACGGTAAAAGAGCTGGTCTTTATCCAGCAGTTTTTCCAGAATTTCTTCATCGAGCAGGTCAATGGCATAGGCTTCATCGGCCTCATACTGTTCAATGGCACCATCAATACCAGCACGATAGCCATTCCAGATTTCCATCTCCCGGTTACGTTCGCGGCAAAACAGGCTATAGGTATAGCCTTCATCTATAGATTCATAGGTTTCAATGACCGCGACCGCTTCAGGTTCTGCAAAGCCGGTCAAGTAGAAGAAACTGCTGTCCGTTCGATATTTATAGTCAGCATCCCGGTTACGCATGGCCACCGGACTGGTGGCAATAATGGCAATACTGTGTGGTCCCATCAGTTCAGCCAGACGGTCACGACGTTCTTTAAATTCTACCTGGGTCAGTTTCTTCATTAATTTTTCTTCGCAGCCTAAATAAAGGGAGGATGGTATCGCCCGAATCAGCTCGGACGATGTGGGGTAAACATTTCAACAATACTGCCGCTTTCTGGCGCAGCCACCTGACGTGACTTGGCATGTACGTTTTGTAACAAAGAACTTTCATCAACCGCTATTTTCTTGCGGCCAACCGACAGGCTGACCGGAATCAGGCGGACAAATTCATATAATTCCTGATAGCTTTCTTCGCCTTCTTCATCATTGTCCGAGTCTTCAAACTCGACTGCTGCCACATCTTGCAGATGTTCAATCAGCTCCAGCTCATCACTGCGGATATGTCCGGACGCCAGGCCAAAGCCCAGAACTACGCCGGCACACCAGTCGGCCAGCGCCTGTACCCGCTCCTGTAATACGTGTTCATCATCCGGTAACAGGGGCAGATAATCCAGTTCATCTTCAGATAAAGCATGCGCTACATCTTCCGCTTCACCGGTTAAAATATCCAGCGCTTCCGGGCTAAGTTCGGGCACATTCAGGGTCGCCAGAATCTGTTGCCACTCGGTTTCAGTTGGTGCATTTGTCACACAAACTATACCGGTCAGTAAACCATGTAACTCACTTGGACTTGAAATTTCTTCAATCGTGAAAAAATTGCGGTACCATTCGGACCAACCTGAAATATCGTCTTGCATTCGCTTATCCAATCTCTATACTTCGTATATATTACCTTTGTTTGCAAGACTGTGCGACCACGATATGTTAGAAGAATTACAGCGTCTACAGGCGCATATTGGTGTTTTAAAAACACGACTTGCGCATTATGAGAGTGAAACTCAATCTTTAGCTGAAGCCAAGCAACAGGCTGAAGAGCAGCATCATGCACAAATTGTGCAAAGAAATGGGGTGATTACCCAAAAACAAGAAGAAATTGAGTCTTTAAGTGAACAGCTCAGCACCAGTCAGGCCCAATTTCAGCAGTTAAATCAGGATGCGACCGCATTGGCGGACCGTTATAGCCGTCTGGAAAAAAGCTGCACCGATCTTAAAAACCGCTTTCAGGAATTGCTGGCCGAACGTAACGAGCTACGCGTCATTAAAGAAAAACTGCAGAATGAACAGCGTCAGACTTTGCAGAATGTGCAATCTTTGCAGCAAGAACGTGAGCGTTTATTGCAGAAGAATGAGCATGCCAAAGCCAAAGTCGAGGCAATTATTCAGCGTCTGGCCATTTTAGGAACTGCACAAGACCAGAATGCCCAGGAAATTCAGCAATTGGCCCATCCAACTGATGTCAGCGAGGAAGCTTAAGCATGAGTGAACAAATTCCTGTAGATTTACGTGTTTTAGGACACAGTTTCAAGCTGGCCACGACTCTTGAAAAACGGGCGGATCTGGAACGTGCAGCAGAATTACTGAATGAAAAATATGATGAATTCCGTCGTAAAGCACCACGCATGGAACCAAGCAAGCTGATTATTATGGTGGCCTTAGAGCTGATGCAGGAAGTGCTGTCGATGAACAAGTCCCTGCAGGAATATGTCCATTGTGAACGCTTGCTGGCCACAATTCTGGAAGAAGTCGAAACACTGACCGAATAAGGCTTTGACTTGCATAAAGCCTGTGCAAATGACACTTAAATTTACAGTTCTGTAGGCCGATAGGTTTGCGTCTAAAGCTGAATCCTTTATACTGAGTCTAACTCTGAGGTGTTCGCCAGCAGGTCTATTCCCCTGCCGATACTTAAACTTATGGATTGCGTTCTGTATATTTAGAGTGCATGCCCACCCTGAGTGGGAAGCCCAGCAAGTATACGTCGCGTCCACCTTGAACTCATCGGGTTCAGGGTAACGACATGCAGCGGCATCTTCGGAGTGCTTTTAAGTGATTGTTTTATAACAACCACGAACAAAATTTCAAAAATCCCCACCAAATCAATTTTCATTTTCTAGCGCTTTGTATACTCCATGTATACCAAAGATCTAATCACTTATGCAGCTGGTGCTGTTAGGAAATGAAAAAGTGTCAAACAAAAAAGTTCTCATTACCCTATCGTTCGTTAAAAATCTGATTAAAGAATTGAACGACCCACATGTGGATGAAACACTAAAACAGTCAAAACAATATTGCTTTGATATCACGAATGGGAAACAAATCTTTTATCGAGATAACAAACTTGTTGGCTTTGCCATCAGAGCAACTCGTCATTCTCTTGTCTATACTGTGGAAAAGAAGATGCCAAATGGTTCCCCCTGTCGTGTGACTATTGGTGACCATGGTCTTTATACACCGGAAACAGCAAGGCAAAAAGCGACCGAGTATCTTCTAGAGATGTCCCAAGGCATAAACCCTAATGAAAAAAAAGAACAGCTACGTCAAAAAGCTTCTCAGGAACGTATAAACCATCAAAAAATTCCGACTGTAATAGATGCGTATAGGCACTATATCGAAGCCAAATCAGAGTTAAAGCCTAATACAGTTGCTATATATGATCGAGATATGAATCTGTACTTAAAAGATTGGCACCATTTAAAAATTACAGAGATAACTATGCAAATGGTGGTTGGTAAGCATGCTGAAATATCGCAAACCAATAAGTCTCATGCCAATATTACCCTTAAGCTATTTTCTGCAATTTATAACTACCACCGAAAAAGACTGACTAATAATAACCAACCACTTATCACAGAATTTAGTCCAGTTCAGATTCTTTATCAGAATGACCTTTTTAACAAATTAAAACCTAGAAAAAATTATATCAACAGTGAACAACAAGCAGATTGGGTATCAGCGATCGTTCAAACCCAATGGCGAGGAAATGAAAAAGCGAATGAATATGGGTATTTGAATCAAGACTTCCTTCTAACATTTGTACTCACTGGTCTTAGGCGAACTGAAGTTGAGCAACTTGCATGGGCTAATATTGACTTAAAGTACGGGACCTTAAAAATTATTAATCCCAAAAATGGAGAAGACCTACTCTTACCTTTAGGTGAAACACTACTGCATATCTTTAAACAACGAAATAAATATTCGAACGGCTCTAAGTATGTCTTCCCAGCAACGAATAATCAAAACCATATCAAAGATCGCAGGCATGTTCGTCATAAGATTACCGAAACTACAGGAATAGCATTTACCTTTCATGATTTAAGACGCACATTTACGTCTATTGCAAACCGTTGTGGTATTGGGATGTATACCGTTAAGGCTTTGATCAATCATTCTTATCAAGATGACTCAGATATTACAGCTGATTACACACAGATTGATGCGAAAGACTTAAGGGATGCTATGCAGAAAATTGAAAATCATATTCTTTCTGACGATGTGAAAAATATTATTTTCAATCGTGAATATTTAACAGACAAGTCAACTAGAATGTATAGATAGTAAACCGAACTAAAAAGTTTTGTTCTCTACACTTTAAAATATGGCGGGAGTTGAACTCGCTAGAGTTCAACCCTACCAAAACCCATTAACCATAAACCAATGAATTAACTTAAATTTTTATTGTTTTACTTTGATGAATAATGATACTGTGTAAATAAAGTGTGGCAGATCATTTACGAGTATTTGTTACTGACAATTGTGGAGCAATTGGTTGTAAGCTAGTACATTTTAGGCGCTGGCTTCTTCATCTGTAAATTATATTGCTCAAGAGCCCTTTCTGAACCTAATTGTACAAAAAATCTCTTCCGATTTATAAAGTAGGTAGTTTTACAGGTACTTTATAAAATTTTATGAACTGCTCAATTGGCTGTTCTTTTAAAGACTCAGGTAATTTTTCATCAGCGTACTGATCTGGATATATAATTAAACAATCTACAACAACATTTTGTATTTCTTCATTTTTATAGCCAAGGCATTGTAATATCTTTTTATCACGTGCGTACCCAGCTATTTGTCGTATATCATCAGAATTATAACGATCTTGCTGTTGTTCATTATTTTGATAAATCTTTTTATATTTTGTATCAATCACCATCTTTTCAGATTGAGATACCAAAAGAAAATCTGGCTCACCATAATTACCCTTGGCTTGGAATTTAATTTGACTGCCATATCGTTCTTTTAATAACCCTAATACATAAAATTCAAAAAGTTTAGGCATATCAATCCAAAAAGGTGGAACGCTTACCACCTTTTCATCGACCTTTTTAAGATTATAACCAAACCTCCTAATAATCATTTTCGCTAAATCAAGAGCATCTTTATATTCCTTATAAAAAGCATTCGGTTTAGTTTTTTTAAGTATATTCAAATCAAAATTTGAATCATCTACTTCATGAAAAGCTGGCTTAGAAAAATTTAAGAGCGGCACAAAATACTCAGAGAATTGTCTATAATTCATTAAATATTTATCTGTTAATTTCAAAGCAGACTTTAAAATTTTATTTTCAATAGAATCAACACCATAAACCTCGAAATTACATATGGTCTTATTTGGTCTATTCTTTAAGATATTTTGCTTTAAAGTCTTTGAAACAAGTACCTTACCTTTAATCCTAGAACTTAAATTTTGCTCTACTTGATAATAGGATTTTTTCAACCCTTTACGTACTATAGATTTGAGAATTTGCAAATACTTAATCATTAATAGTGGAGTAATTAAATCCTGTTTTTGATTAATCTCGATATATGGTTCATCAAATTTAATATCATACAAGCTCTTAGAAAGCTCTGCTATTTCTGAATGCTTCAAACATGAGAATAACATTTTAAAATAGTCAGTTTCTCTTGTCGCCTCATTCAATTTTGGGGCTACATAAACTGCCGTATCATTTTTTTTGAGCCAATCAACACCAATATAATAATTGGTGTGCAAGATAATCCCAGCTTGAGAAAATTCAAGCTCTATACACTTTTTTTCCTTGTTATGACAAAAATGTATTTCTTTCGCATCTGCCAAATTATCTACTGTAATATTGAGAGGTAAGTGTTCAAATGTTTGATGTAAATTCACTTTAGACCTTTAAATTGTCAATATGCACTTCAGCAGAATCTAGTAAAATTCCATCTTTCAAATATTCTTTTAAAATTGGTTTAATTTCATAATCTAATTTCATTCTTAGTTGGTTATCATCTTGTACTAAGAAATAACTATGCCCAATCATGACATCATCTTTTTTAAAGTCGGGTGATAGATGCTCTTTGAATAATAAATCTAAATATTTGAAAATATTTTTAGCTTTTTGATTTTCAATAATAGTCTCATTAGGTTGTACATCAACAAATGCAAATCGTCTTCTTATTGCATAATCAATATGACCTACCGATCGGTCAGCCGTATTCATAGTACCAATAATGTATAAATTCTTTGGCAAAATTATTTGTCTGTCTTCCTCAAGCTCATACATCGTTGTTACAGCTTCGCCTCTATACTCTAAAGCATAAATCAACTCCCCAAGTACTGATGGCAAATTGGCTCGATTTATTTCATCAATAATTAATACATATTTTCCATTTGGATTATCTTGAGCTTTCTTTGCAAAAGCCGCTAGAACTTTGTTTTCGACGTTATAAGCAATATTTCCATTTTCATCTGTTTTCGCCACAATCCCTCTGACAAAATCCTCATAAGAATACGCCGGATGGAATTGTACAATTTGATACTCTCCTTGGCTTATCACTTCATTTTTTTCAGTAATATCCTTTCCTTCTTTTAAATTAAACGTAGAAGATAGCAAATTGGAAAATTCAAATGGTGTCATGTCTAAATTAAATTTTTCTTTTTTATTTATATAAATCTCATATAGTTTTTTATTTTTATCAAATACATTTAGAGCTGAGTAATCAACTTTAAAAATTTTTAAAGCATGATTAATCATTTTTTCACTATTTATAGGAAAATACTCTGTTGGATAGTATGTATTTAAAATTTTTAACATGAAACTATCACCGAAATATTTTGCTAATTCATCAAGATTTCTCTGATTTACCAAATTATGAAGTTTTTGTGCCACTTCTTTCATAGCAACGTCATCATCAGTGACGTTTTTAATAAATCCATGTTTACTATATTCCTGCGTACTTTTTTTCCAATATATTTGGTATGTACGAGATGAGCCAGGGAAGTAATATCCTAATGGCTGAAGCCCTCTTTCTATCCACCAACAAAAGTTATTACGCCCTCCTGTCCCAGTACAATATTGATCTAATGACAATTGATTTAATTGTTCTTTAGGAAATTGCTCTAAGAATTCAGAGAGAATATTTCGATGTTGCTCTCTAACTGCTATAACCTGATTACTAGATGAATCAAATTCTCTTAGTAGTTTATCAACAATTTCTTCTGGGCTACCAATAACCGATGGTTGAATTAATTTTTCAGCAATCAATTTAGCTAAGCGAGTTTTACCAGTACCGGGAGGACCTTGTAATACAATCTGATGCTTGCTAGAAAGTAAATTAATTGCATTATCCATCTCAATTTTCCCAAATATATCTTGATACCAAAATTTAATAAATTTTGAGCTATTTGCTACTTCAATAGTTGTTGATAAATATAATGAATCGTTCCAACTGGAACTAAATACAGCCTTATACTGATTTTTATAAATGTTTCCATCCAAAGATAATATTTCGACATCTCTAATTAGATCAAACCAAATACTATCATCTGTATTTTCATAACATTGACCTATCACCTTTACTAATGCAAGAGGCCCCTCACTTCTAATAAGGATAATGTCCCCTACCTGCATTACTGTGGAAAACTTTTGCGGTTGTCCTCTATCATTATCCCACTTTTTGCCCAAACCAATAACCTTCTTAGAGATGAGAAGGTTTTTTATCTCAGTACGATTAAATGCAGATTTATCGTTAGGATGTAACTGCATATGCCAAAAATTCATTTCTATACTCTAAATATATTTTTGATTTACTTAGTTGCTATTGATTTCTACTAACCAACACATCGTAAATAATATGTGCAAATTGCTTCATTTTCGCAGGATCACTCATAAGCTGTGTCATTTGCTCCATATGAGCAGCATTACTATCTAGCACTGCATCATCTAGCGCCGTATCAAACTCACCCAGCATGGCCTGTTCACGAGTGTTATTATTAATCTGTTTCATCATTCGTGTGTTCTCGGACATCTTGTCAGCAATGGTCAAAGCATAGTTGATCATGTCTTTCTCTGTCAGATTGTCCGTCACAAACAGATCATTCATACGGCTTAAAATCTGCGACAAAAAGTCTTCTTTCTTGTCCTTCGGCTTTGCAGTACCCAGTTCATTACCAGGCTCAAGTTTATACTCGGTACTATCGGCTTTCAGCTGAATATCCTGTTGGCGTAACTTAGACAAACGGTAATGCGTCATTGCAACATTACTTAGATCAACCTCATCCTCTTCGGCCACCTGTTCACGCAGTAATGGGCGCAAGTTACGGGCAAAAAGACTGAGCTTCTCTAGCTCCTTGTCGTCATATTCCATGATCTGCGACATAAACTCATAGAAACGGGTAAAACTACCTAAATCCTTTTTAAAGATTTCCAGCGCATCACGGGCTTTCTTCGCTTCAACAAATTCGTTTTCCGCATTGGCAATTAGTACGGCGTCACCTGTCTGCTTACAGCGTTCTAAACGGTTCTTGGTGACATCATAATCATTCACGGCTGCCGTGTAACGATGTTGCCAGCGTTGCATCGCAGGCTTACAGATATTGGCAAGTGCTGCATTGGATTTGTTCTTGCTATAGAAAGCTTCTGTAAACTGCTCTACCTCAGTCATAAGGAAAATACCTGCTGACTTCAACTTGTTGGCCAGATCGTACACCTGATCAGGATTGGACACATCTGCCAGTTCTGCCGTTTGGTAGTAAGGCTGGAAGGCATCCAGAATATCTTGCGGTTCATTAAAGAAATCCAGAACAAAGGTACCTGTTTCTGCTTTACCCGGATAAGTACGATTCAAACGAGATAAGGTCTGTACGCACTCAACTCCACCCAACTTTTTATCTACGTACATGGCGCACAGCTTCGGCTGGTCAAAGCCGGTCTGGAACTTGTTTGCCACAATCATCACCTGAAAATCATCGCTATCGAATGCTTTACGCATCTCACGACCTTTCAGGTTCGGGTTCATGTTACTTTCAGTAAATTTCTGCCCCAGTAGATGGCTACTATCAGAATCATTCTGGTTAAATTCTACCTCACCAGAGAATGCCACCATGGCTTGAATATTCTGGTATTTGTTCTCAGCAATGTATTTATCAAAAGCCTGTTTATAGCGCACGGCTTCTTTACGTGAGCTGGTCACCACCATGGCTTTGGCCTGACCACCCAATAAACCCATCACGTTCTTTTTAAAATGCTCGATGATCACGCCGACCTTTTGCGAGATATTATGGTCATGCAAGCGTACCCATTGGTTCAGCTTGATCTTGGCTTTTTTGGCATCAACGGTTGCATCTTTTTCTTCAATTTTCTGCTTGAGCTTATAGATGACTTTATAGTTGGTGTAGTTCTTCAGTACATCCAAAATAAAGCCTTCTTCTATGGCCTGACGCATGGAATAGACATGGTAGGCTTCAGGCAAATTGGTCTTCGACGGCGGCATGGTTGGGTCAGGTAAACGACCAAAGAGCTGTAAGGTTTTATCCTTAGGTGTGGCAGTAAAGGCATAGAAGCTCAAGTTAGCACTACCCTTACGTGATGCCATCACCGCATCAAGTACATCTTCCGAAGAAAGCTGTTCATCTTCTTCACTCTCTTCAAGCATTAGGGTTTCTTTGAGCTGACGCGCCGTAGAACCGCTTTGTGAAGAATGTGCCTCATCGGCAATGACGGCGTATTTACGCTCTTTTAAGCTGGTACTGTTTTCAATAGCACGCAGTACAAACGGGAAAGTCTGAATGGTGACGATGATAATCGGCTGCGCCATTTCCAAGGCTTTTGCCAGTTTCTCGGATTTAGAGCCATCACCTTCTTTATTGTTAATCCGCCCCACGACGCCATCTGCATGTTCAAACTGATAGATGGTATCCTGTAGCTGTGCATCCAGAATGGTTCGGTCTGTCACCACAATGACAGAATCGAACATCTTCTTATTCTGAGCATCATACAGACTGGACAACTGATGCGCCGTCCATGCAATCGAGTTAGATTTACCCGAACCTGCACTGTGCTGAATCAGGTATTTCTGTCCTGTGCCTTCAGCCAATGAGTCCTCAACCAGTTTGGTGACGACTTTCCACTGATGATAACGTGGGAATATCAGGCTCTCTTTTTTGTATATACGACCTTCCCAGTCTTCCTTTTCTTCAATCTGAAGATGGATAAAGTTACCAACAATATTCAGCAAGCTATCAGGTGTGAGTACTTCATTCCATAAATAGCCTGTTGCATACTGATTAGGATCATCAGGAATGTCATTGCCTGCACCCTGTTCTTTGGTGCCTTTGTTAAATGGCAGGAAGTAGGTACTGTCACCATTTAAATGTGTCGCCATATACACTTCATACTGACTCACGGCAAAGTGCACCAATGCACCGCGTTTAAACATCAGTAAGGGTTCAGGCTTGTTGGTTTCAGGGTCCTTGGGTAAGCGAGTCTTTCTATACTGTGTCATGGCATTTTGCACAGCCTGTTTAAACTCAGACTTAAGTTCCATGGTTGCCACTGGAAAACCATTGATAAACAGGGTCAGATCGATGCGCCATTTTTTGGCTTGTTTGCCTGTTACCTCTAGTTCGGCTTTGCTGGCGTATGGGCTATACACCAGTTCAGGCACCACACGGCAGATGTTTTGCTGATAGCGTTGATTCAGTTCAGGGTTTAAGCCATGCTCAGGTTTAAACTGGCAAAATGAGAAACGTACCCCACGGGTACGAATACCATGCCGTAATACGCCCAATGTGCCATAGCTGCGAGATTCGACATCGGTGGCATTGATGTCGGCTTTTTTAAGCTGAGCCACCACGGTATCTAAAAAATGACGTTCGGTATCATTCGGGAAGATGCTTTTAAACTTCTGCCACTCGACCTCTTGGGTCTTTTGCACAAAGTCTAAAACATCCTGTTCATATAATGCTTTTTCACGGTTATAGCCTTGCCCAGAACCCACAAGCCAACCATGGCTTTGCATTTGCGCAATAATATCTTTCTGGAAGATAGTTTCTAAAGTTGCATCCGATCTCATGTTTCCCCTACCCCTAAATACCCAAATTTCTTTATTACTGTTCTATGTGCCAAATAGGATGGCTTTGCCAATCTTCAGGGAAGCCCATCGCTGTTTTTGATATGTTGTGATGTGTCAAAAGTAGATCAACCAGACGTTTACGCCATGTATGCTGCGGAGCGATTTTGTCCATGAAATAGAGTAGAAATACCAGACTGTTATAAATTTTTCGATCTGCTGAGTTACTAGGTTCAAAATTGCATTGCACCCGAAGCCCCATCGGCTTACTGCGTGGCTTAGCGATGGTTTTGGTAAATTTGCGGTTCCATAGTCTTGAATGATGGGCACAGGTATTTCTTAAGTAAACAAAGTGCTGTAACAGCCCTTCAAACTGTTTTTCATCGCAATCAAAATGACTGGAAATGGCTTTACGTGTCTGAATCGGTGCCAGAAGCTGATACCACTTAGACAGTTGCCCAAAACTCATGACTTCGCAGGTGGCCCAGATTGGTGGTAATTCAGGATCATCATAGGTACGTTTATAGTGTTCGATAAAGACTTCATCTGCCCGGGACACTTCAGTTTTCAGTGATTCGAGTAAGCTGTGCCATCTAAAAGCGGGTTTAAAGTATTGCCCTTGTAGATAGGCATGACAGCCATGCCGATGTGCCAATTCATAGGCAAAACGGGTACGAACGGCAACTTCCAGGCGTTCTATGGCATCCAGGATGAGTAACCTTAATTCACGGTCGAATACATATAGCGCTAACACCTGTTCAAAACTGGTCTCTGGTTTAAAGCAATGTGGTGAATGGCTGTATTCAAACGGACGCCAGTAGGCACCTAAGCGATAATAATTGATTTGCTCTAGGTAAAATTGTGCATCTTGCTCATTGGCAAATTGCATACCTCGAGCTTTTAATAGCTCAATTTGTTCAGCAAAGGTTTTGGCAGGCTTATTGAAAGATTTCATAGTTGGCTTGCCCTGATTGTTATATTTTTTAGGGCTCCAGAAACAAGTAACCCGACAGTTTGAGGATGCAATTGCTTGCCTAGCCTTGTCGGGTGTTGTTGAGCATATAGTGAATCATTGCAATTATTTATGCAATGATTTTTTGTATCTGCTGCAGTCCGCATTGGTTTGAGCCAGCTCAGCATACTCACGAGCTTGACCCCGTTTTCGCCTCATTGGGATGTTGCCAGTTACGAACGTCACAAATCGGCAGGGATAGCCGATTTGGACAACGACAAAAACGTGATGGTGTCATTTAGATACCCTCCGTTTGTTTTTTGTCGTTGCCCGAAGGGCGTGAGGCATGATGCCGAACGTCTATTTTACCTGTCACCGCAGAGGAAATAAGGGCAGTACGGCGTTCTTGCATAAAATCAATCGCTTTAATATTTTTCTCAATTAAGTCATCAATTTTTAATAAAACTGTATCAATAAAATCTAATGTTGTTTTAATTTCTTCAACAGATGGCAATGTAATATCAATATTCCCCAAATTCTCCATAGATAAATTTGGTTGAGCCGCTTGAACAGCTCCCATCCAAATTAGACTTTGAGCAAAATGAGTACTTAGCCAATATGATATCCATTTAGCATATTCAGTTTCTTTAGGTCGAATAAAACTAACAGCTTGATTAGTATTAGCAGGTAATAATTCTTTTTGTAAAACTGATGATAATCCTGTTGTGGCACCCGCAATAATGACTAGAACATCATGCTCTTGTAATCGACTTCTTGCTAATTGTGCGTCTACATTTTCAGTAATAAAAAATTCAGGTGAAGAATTAACGATTGGCTTTTTACCAATATTTTCAGCCTTTAAGAAACGAATACCCTCAAAAACAAAATCACCACCCATTGTCGTGGGTGTAGTACCTTTTGAAATAATCTTTGAAAGATGCTTAATCTTAGCAACACTCCAATGCTCAGGCACTTGCCCTAACCATTCCACACCTGAATCTTTCATCGCCACATCAGGATTTAAACCTTTGGTGACTGCATGGCTAATCACCGCTTGACGCTTTTCTTTAAGTAGTTCAATCAGCTTTTCTTGTTTGGCAATTAAGCTATCAATTTTTGCGGTTTCATGGTCGAGGAAATTGGCGATTTTTACTTGTTCTTCAGCATTTGGGATACCTAAAGCATAGCTCCCAAGCTCATCTGAAGATAGCTCTAAGAATGTCGTACCACGCCCTAAGTTATTCAATTGTTTTGTAGATATACTTAAATAGTAGTAGAAAAACTTTGTAGATAAATCGTATTTTTTAACTAGAGATTTACACCCTTGATTCGTACAAGCCTCTTTACTTGTGACAGCCAATGAACCAATTGGGGCACGGCAAGATAAAATAATCGTGTCACTTGGAACAAGAGTTGTCCCACAAGAATCTAATCCTTTCTTTGTAATAGTTCTAATTGACTCCCCAATAACATGAGAACGCAATTTACTCAGATCAGATGGTGTTATCCATGTAATTTCACCATCCCAAAAAGCCTCTTCGCCAGATTTTGGAGTTGAACCATTTATAATTTCAAATAAATATTTGATCGGCTTTAAATCCCAATGGCGAGGAATCTCACCTAACCAATCAATACCTGAATCTTTATATTCAGCATATTTCTGATACTTCGCCATTATGAATGCACCTCTTGCAGCAGTGCCATAATTTCACGGCTGACCGCATCCAAATCCGCATCAATTTCCGCTAAGTCACGTGGTGGTTCATACACATAAAAATGACGGTTAAACGGAATTTCATAACCCACAATGCCAATTTCACCATCTTGTGCATCACGCTTATCTGCATTGATCCACGCATCAGGCACATGCGGTTGAACTTCACGCTTAAAGTAAGACTCGATTAAATCCGTTGTGCTTTGGCTTGGGTCAAGCGCAATGTTTTCCGCATCACGTAAATCACCATCCTGCACAAACTCAACCACTTTGCCTTTATAGCTAAACTGACCATAAAGCGGATTTTCTGAGCCTTTCACCACTTTATTGATGACAGGCTCAGCATCAGCATTCTTCCAGGTGATCGCATCAATGAATTGCTTCTTTTCTTTAGTTTCAAGTTTCACATTGGCATCTTTGAGTGCTTGTTTCAGTACGTCATCAAAGGCATTAAAGTCATCACATTGCGCTGTACCAATCTTCGCTTGTAAGGCTTGGGCTTTATTGAATAACTGACGTTGCTCTAACCACAGTTTCGGTTCAAGTACGGTTTTAATATCTTTTTCTTTCAGCTCGCTAAATTCAGCTTTAATCAGCGCACGAATCTCGGCTTCATACTCCGTCAATTGACCATAGCTGTCTGCTGTCCATGTTGCGCCGTATTGCTCATACAGCTTTTGCATCACCGCATTAAAAGGCTTCGGTGCGAAACGTAAAGTAGCAATACGCTCATCACTCACCTGTGCCGATAAACGCAAAGGACGCTCGATGGTCACACGGCGGTAGCCAAATTCGTAACTGTTAAAGATTTTACTTGAGAAAGGCTTTTTCTGATCACTTTCACCATCATGAGCTAAGGTATCTACCGCTTCAAATGCGCCGTAGTTTTGGGTAATGGTACGGATTTCTTCATCGGTTAAATAATTACGCTTCGAGCCTAAAGACTTACGCATTTTTGAACTGAGGCTAGTAGCATTAATCAAATGCACTTTGCCTTTACGCTCAGCATCTTTCTTATTGCTCAGTACCCACACATAGGTCGCAATACCAGTGTTATAGAACATGTCGGTTGGTAGCGCGATAATCGCTTCTAACAAATCGGCTTCTAGAATATAACGACGGATTTCACTTTCACCACTACCTGCACTTCCGGTAAACAAAGGCGAACCATTCAAGATAATACCAATACGACTGCCTTGCGCCGTGCTGTCGTCTTTATTACGCATCTTGCTGATCAGATGCATCAGGAACAGTAAAGAACCATCCGATACACGTGGCAAGCCTGCACCAAAACGACCTTCAAAGCCTTTTTGCTCATGCTCGTCTTTGATGTCCGATTCGATCTTCTTCCAATCCACCCCAAATGGTGGATTCGATAGCATGTAGTCAAACTTCTCATACGCCAACTGGTCATTGGATAGCGTATTACCCAATTTGATATTACGCACGTCCTGACCTTTAATCAGCATGTCTGCTTTACAGATCGCATAAGACTCTGGGTTTAACTCCTGACCAAAAACCCGCATCACAGCATCAGGATTATGCTCATACACATATTCTGAACCTGAGGATAAAAATCCACCCGTACCCGCTGTCGGGTCGTAAATAGTCCGGATAATGCCTTCTTTAGTCAGAGCATCATCATCTTTGCTAAAGACCAAACCAGTCGTTAAACGTACGATGTCACGTGGGGTAAAATGTTCCCCTGCGGTTTCATTGGAGCTTTCAGCAAAACGGCGAATTAATTCTTCAAACACCAAGCCCATTTCATGGTTCGATACGGCGCTATAACTTAAATCGGTTGCAGCAAACTTTTGCACCACTTTATAAAGTAAGTTGGCATCATCCAGTAGACCAATAAATTCGTCAAATTTGAAGTGTTCAAAGATTTCTCGGGCATCTTTAGAAAAGTTCTGAATGTAGTTGTTCAGGTTGGCACGGATGTCTTTTTGCCCCAGACTACCTAAATCCAATTCAGAGGTATTAAAGAATGACAGTCCACCTGTTGCCTTGAGAAGCATTTTTTCTTTGGCTTCTTCTGGTAAAGGCATTTGTTTGACTTTTTCATTCGCAGCAAGCACTTCGGCTTTAGTTGGCGCCAATACACACTCAAGACGGCGCAGTAAGGTAAAAGGTAAAATCACACGACCGTATTGCGATTGTTTGAAGTCACCACGCAGTAAATCTGCTACCGACCAAATGAATGCTGCTACCTGTGAAAAATTATTATTTGTCATTAAAAAATACCGCTTGCCCTAAGGCTATAAAACTTGAAATTTATAGTGATGATTGTGCCTGATTTACAACATGTTTTGCTAGAGATAGACTGTACAAAAGAATATTAATTAGTATGCCTATGGGTTTTTTAAGTATTATTGAAAATAAAGAAATTTTTAGCTTTATGCTCAACAATGAGCAGTGGGATAGACTCAAATATAAATATAAAAATCTAAGCATGCATATGCCTTGCTGTCAGACTCGTGCCATACCTAAAAAGAGTAAACTAGGTACACAATATTTTGCTCATCATCCTTCTAGTACTTGTAGCACCCCTACTGGTGAAAGCATTGAGCATCAGTTCTGTAAATATCTCATCTTAAAATACTTATATGAGAATGGATGGACTGTCACACCTGAGTTTCGTGGTCAAACGCCATCAGGTGAAATTTGGATTGCAGACATTTACGCTGAAAAAAACAAAGCAAAAATCGCCATTGAGATTCAGTGGTCACCGCAAAATATTGAAGAAACCAAGCGCCGTCAAGAAAAGTATATTGCTTCAGGTATTCGTACCGTCTGGTTTATTCGTACAACACAAAAAAATAAATGGGATGTCTTAGATTATCAAAGCTATGAACTGCCTGTTTTTTCTATATGGCTTAATCGAGAAAATCATCAATTCATTACAAGTGGCGCATTTTACAATTGGGATAACTCGGATTTAGTTGAAGTTGAGTTTATAGATTTTTTTAAAGCCTTGATGTCTGGCGACGTCCAATATTCATTAAAACCCAATGCAGCCCGCTCACTGCAATTTGCAATGAATACAATCCAATGTTGGAAATGTAAAAAGCCAACCAATACCATCATGGAAATTAATTACTTTATTCCACATGACAAGGGATTTACGAAAATATACCGCTTAGATGTAGAAGACCTCTCACATACACATAGCGAAATTTTAAATCAACCTAGCCTTATTCAGTCATACCAGTACGGGCTGATCAAAAAGCGTTATAGTAAGACACGAGGCGAAGCCTATTTATCTAATGGCTGTTATCACTGTGATGCGCTACAAGGTGCATTTTTTTCTCATCATGAACGTAATGCAGAGAACATGAAATATAGTCATTTTATCGATGTTCAGATTGATCCTGATACTAAAATTGATGGGCTTTGGTTTTATTTGAAATAGCGATTCAACAGCCTAATTTAGCTATCAACATAAGTCCTTGCATCTTACTTTTAAGCCATCAATTAACATCAATCATAGAGCTTTGATTGCCGAATATATTTAAGTAATCGATCTGTTCTTGGGTATATACGACATTCAGCAATGCCATATTTGAGGTCTAACTCTACACTCTGTAGAAGTTGATGCTGTAGCACATAAGGCTTTCGACAAATCCTTAGCCATAAAGGGTGATCAATTTGAGCAACCAACTTCCTCCTTGCTAGCCATGCTTGTTTTTGTATATGTTTTTTTATTTTTTGAACTACCCTATCTTTAAAATCATATCCATTGTTTTTGAGATAATCAGTGAGTAATTTTGACCATCTTATAAAGTGTTTATTCACCATTGACCGAGTATATTCCCGCAGAATCAATCCATATTTTCTAGCAATATGTTGATCCACATGTTGAGATAAAAGTGCAATTTCCCAAATTGTTAGGCTTTCGCCGTGGGTCATCTTCTCCTCTATTCTCCTCTCATCAATTTCATTTATAAACCCGTGCTTAACCAAGTAATGAATCACTTTAGTGTCTAATCGCTCTACTTCCGATGCACAATTTTGTAATTTAACCCCAAATTTTTTATGCGGTTTTTGAACACCACTAATTTGGCATTTTGCAGACCAGGTTTCATATAACTCTTTTTCAATCGTTTTAATTTCTTTGTCTGTATAATATTGCTCAGAAATCACTAGAACATGCAAATGCGGATGCCACCCAAAACTCGCTGAATAGGTAATTTCAAGCACTGTGATATGACCATTTTTAGGAAATATGCGTTTCCATTTTTTCCCCCGAAGTGCATCTGTAAACTTACTTTGAACACGGCTGAGACGTTCTAGTAAATCACTTAAATTATCTTTCAATGAGTGTGGAATCGTTAATGTCATCATATAAACATGTAAGCCCTCATTACGCACCACTTTTTGAAGTTGTAATAATTCTGCTTTCTTTTGAGCAGCCAATCGACTTGCACAACGTGGACATGTCCAACCCTTACGACAGTCTAGTATATTGCTGAATATGACTTTCTTAGAATCTACATGATAAAAAACATCCACATTTGAATTAAGCCACTTTACTGCTTTACCACACTGCTGAATTTGATTTCCTTGCTTATTTTTAAGTGTTTTTTGAATGATTTCTTGGAGCTTAGCTTTAAATATGCGGTTAGAAGTACGCCAGTCTAATGATGTTTTTACTTCACGACTGTCGGGGAATATTCTCTTATTAATATCTAAAGAATAACGGCTTTCCTGTGCTGATGAAGATAAAGTTTGCGATGAATATGTACGCTGTTGATCAAATGTCGGTGTATTTGAATCCATGTCTTTTCTGCTTGCTTAAAAACCAGAAAACTACATGTTTTAAAATTTGGATGATTAATTTGATGCAGAAAAATGAAAAAATGACTATAGGTGATCAATTTACCACCCCAAAAAACAACTTTCTAAAAACATAAACTGACTAAAAAAACAACGAATGATCACCAATAAATGGTTAATATTTGATCAACATGTCCTATTCTTTTATCCATTTTCCTATTATTCAGGATGAATAAATCAATAGTAAAATCCTTAAGAATAGGTCATTATTTGAATTCTTTATAACACAAAATAATCCCATCAAAAGATTTTTGAAAAAATAACCTAAGATATTGAATTAAATAAATATATATACAAATTAAAATTCTTGGGTTAAAAATTACAAATCGAATATCATGACTCCGGAGACTCATGAAAAAATTTAAAAAAGTTACCAATATCGCCAAGGTATTAAAAGAAAATGGCTGGGA
>NZ_JBMXBO010000016.1:0-65862 GCF_049546925.1 Acinetobacter sp. AND/436 | reverse complement strand
CGACACAACTGTTTATTTATTCAACAAAAATACACTTATTTTTCTTTTTTCACTAAAAATGGGACCGGATTGGCCAAATGATCACCTAATTTTTCTGCCTGATTTTTTTCCTGCCATTTTAAGGCGCGACAATCAATATATTCACAATAGCCGCCTTCGCCCTGTTCTTCGACATCATTTATTTTGACCTGATAATGAAAACTGCCGACATAACCTGCAGCCAAGCCAAATTTAAAATCCCCGCGGCTTTGTGCCTGAATATGGATACGCGTGCCATCTGCACCGCTGTAACACCATTCAAATTCACGCGGCAGATACATGCTTTGCCGGTTTGGAGTCATCACCGCCGGATAAACCCGGTGCACTTTAAAATATACGCCTTCATCAAACAGCTGGCTTTGGCCACCGCTCAGGTCACGCAAATACATCCGCGACTGCAAAATCCGGTTAAAGCGGTCCCGCACTTGGGCCAGTAATAACTGCCGTTGTTGCTGCAGATTAATCACCTGATAGGTAAAAAAGGCTAAAGGTAGATAAGGAAAATTAATGGCTCGCGCATATTCAAAGCTGCCGAGTTGCTGGATCTGATAATGTTGCTGTTTATATTGAAGCTGTCCACTGCATTCACACAGCAAAGACCAGTGATCGGCCAGCCCCATGCGTAGCTTGGCAAAATAGGAAATCACCGGGGTAGTACGAATCTTCAGATCAAAACTGAGTTCAGAATCCAGACGTTGGACCCGAAACTCCGGAAAATGTCCTTCCAGCTGTTCCCGGCCACCAAACTGAAACAGTGCCGGCTTGAAATAACATTCTTTTTCCACTGAATAACTGCTGAGCTGCCCCACCATATGTGGACTGGAACTGACCAGTACCGTAGCAGTATCCAGCGGATGGGTTTGAATCGCGCTGTCATTACGCAGCATCGGGGCATTTGGCTGCCCAATCAGGCTCAGGAAATTAAGATAATGTAAGGGCGCGGGCAAATTGGGAATCATCAGCCCTTGATGAATAATTTTATATTTCTGGTTCGGGGCGTGAAAAGGCAGCTGCTCAAGCTTGAGTTGATGTGGAGCTTGATTCAGTTGTTTGGATCGATCGAGAAAATCTTGAAACATCTGCATAGCAAGCTCCTGGGTGTCATCTTGTTATGATTCGGCGGTTTTTCTCGCCATATAAGTGGTCACAAAACCTGATAATGCATAGATGATAGAAATCACCAGAATACCGACCGGAATATTATAGGTCATGGCCGCCAGTACAAAAACTGCTATCGGCAGCACAATAAACGGCACCCGCTTACGGTCCAATGTCTTAAAGGAATAATATTTAATATTGGAAATCATCAGCAAGCCAACCACCACAATAATCACGGCGTTGATGATCTGAATACCAAAGTCCTGAATATTATAAATTTCAGGAAAATCGCGGCCGACCCAGACCAGCGACACCAGCATTAAAGCCGCCAATGGACTGGCTACACCAATAAAATAACGCTTATCAACCACGCCAATCTGCACGTTAAAACGCGCCAGACGGAAAGCCGCACAGGCGGTATAGACAAAACAGCAGGCCAAGCCAATCCGGCCCAGATCATTCAGGCTCCAGCTATACATTAAAATTGCCGGGGCCACACCAAAGGCCAGCATATCGGATAAGGAGTCAAACTGCTCACCAAACGGACTTTGCGCACCAATGGCACGCGCAACACGACCATCTAAACCATCAAATAAGGCCGCCAGGAAAATGGCATAAATGGCCTGGCTATATTCGCCATTCATGCTGGCAATAATTGAATAAAAGCCCGACAGTAAAGCCGCGGTGGTAATGAGATTAGGCCACAGGTAGATGCCACGGCGTTTGACCTTTTGCCCCTCGCGGGTACGTTCCTCTTCCACCACTTCAAATGTGATTCCATCGTAATCATGTTCACGCGTCACGGAATCACCCTCGGGCTTCGGTGTGTTTATCATTATTTTATTCCTAACTCTAACCTAATCTCTGTTGTGACTGCTTGCTTATTCGCCAACCAGCCAGCGTACTGCTGCATGTCCACCATTGTCCTGCATGCGCAAATGCGGGAATAACCATTGTAAGGCTTCATCTGCATCTTCAGAGAATTTCCAAGGTGGATTGATCACCAGTAAACCACAGCCATTCAAGCCAACCGGGGTATCATCTGGCCAGACACAGATTTCGCAAACCAGCTGACGGCGAATGCCCGATTTGTACATTTTCTTTTCAAAACGTTCAATCATGGCGCGGTCTTTAATTGGATACCACACCGCAAACACGCCTGTTGGCCATTTTTTATAGGCCGCGACCAGCAGTTCTACCAGCTGCGGGAAGTCTTTACGTTCCAGCTCATAAGGCGGGTCAATCATGACCAGACCGCGTTTTTCTTTCGGTGGAATCACCCCAAGCAGACCTTCGTAAGCATCACGTTCATGCAAGCCAGCACGACGGTCACGGATATTGCTGCGCAATTGCTGAAAAACATCACGCTGCATTTCAAACACCGTGGCTTTATCCATCTCACGCATGCCTTGTAAGGCAAACCATGGTGAACCCGGATAAGCGCCCTTGCCATCCGTCTCGCGCATCTGCTCGACCAGATTCAGATACTGCTTCACGCCTTCCGGTGCATTGCGGATAATCGAGTCATCCAGTTTGACCAGACGGTGAATACCATTTAAGAACTCACCCGACTTCTGTGCAGGTGCTAAAGATAAGTCGTATTTGCCTGCACCGCCATGTGTATCAATATAGCGATAAGGTTTATCTTTGGCATTTAAACGTGTCAGTAACTGAAGCAAAAGCACATGCTTCATGACATCGGCAAAGTTGCCTGCATGGAAATGGTGACGGTAATTCATGTTTCTTTAATTCCTGAAATCAACCGGTATTTTAGCATGAAAAAAAGTTTCATTCAGAGGCTTATCTTGCTCTAAAATAGTTCCCCCGCTTTTTTATCCTTGTTCGAGTTTTGCCTATGCAAACACATTCTCTACCACCATCCTGGAATCTGGCACAGATATTCAATGATCTGGATCAATCCGGTTATGCCCTGATTGATGATGCCTATCCACAGGATTATGTACAAGATTTGGTAGCAGAATGTACCGCACATTTGAATGAGTTTCGTAACGCAGCCATTCAAAACGGTGTGGTCAGCCAGATTCGCAGTGATCATATCTTATGGCTGGATTCAAGCCTGCCGGTTGCCGAGCAGCATACCCAAACCTTAATGGCGCTGGCCGAGCAATTAAATCGTGCCTTTTTTCTGGGCATTAAGGAAGTCGAAGCCCATTTTGCCTGTTATAACGCCGGCGAATTTTATGCGCTGCACCGCGATAATCCGCAAGGTAAAAATGGCCGGATGATTTCCTGCGTCTTTTATCTGCATGAACAGTGGCAAGCCGATTGGGGCGGTGAATTACGCTTGCAGGACAAACAGGGCGAATGGCAGATCATTGCACCACAGCCCAACCGGATGGCCTTATTCCAAAGTGACTTGCTGCACGAAGTGCTGCTCTCCAAACAGCAGCGTCTGTCAATTACTGCCTGGCTGCGTAGTGATCCGCAGTTGTGGTGATCCTTTAAATCCTGGCAAGTGGCCTCATATAAACCGTATTGTGAACTGAGGATTGTGCCGATGCGTGATACCACCCAACCGATTATTCAGCGTATCGGTGAAACTGACCAGCTCTATTTACAGGGCAACACCCCGGAACTGGCGCTGGAACGTGCTTCGTTACGCCTAGAACTGGTGATGCTGAGTCAGGTCCGTCAGGAGCAGACCTATTTCCTGCAAGAAGCAATTGTGCTACTGGAGCAAGGCCGGGTTGAATTTGAGGAAATGCCGCTGTCCTTATATTTAAATCTGTCCTTAACCCTGGCCAAGGCCTATATGCTGTATTTTAAAATCAGTCAGGAAACCCGCTTTGCCTTAATTACCCAGCAGATTCTAAAACCGCTGACCAATTATAATCATGGCGATATTTACCTGTTTCTGGCCTATGCCAGCGCAGCGAAAAAAGAAAATGCCCTGACTCAGCACTGGCTGACCAAATACCGTAAAACAGCCGAGTTTGATGCCGATGTACTACGTGAACATACTGCCTTTGAACACTGTCATGGTCAAAGCTGGTTTGTGCAGCTGATTCAGCCGCGTTTACACTAAAGCTCAGCACGAAAAAAATATTTAACAACAAAAATGCCTCATTGATTGAAGCATTTTTTATGGACTACAGAAACGCTTGAATCTTCAGGCAGGATTAAGCGGTTTGGGCTTTATAGGCATCCATATGTAATTGTTGATTCAATTCATCGACCCAGATCGCCCAGTCATCATCCTGGACCAGATGACTGATTAATAAAGCACGCTGGGATTTATTCCAGAACGGCGCATCATGCAAAGAAATATGGGAAGGCAGTTGATGGGTACGTACATAAAGTTCAATGGCCGCCGGACTATTGGCTAAACCAAGTTGAGAAAATAATAGAGCTAAGGATGGTGTGTTGTGATTGAGCATCTCGCCCTCCTTATATATCAGATAAATTGTAGTTATTTATCCATCTAACTTATAAGATAAAGCAAAAAAAACCTAGTCTTTGCGACCAGGTTTGTTGTTTCAATTTGTGATTAAAGTTCGCAAGAGCCGGAAAGCTTATGTTCGGTATGTAATTGCTCGTTTAAGACATCAATCACGATGGCCCATTCATCATCACTTTTCCAGTGACTGATAATGAAATCGTGCTGGGCCTTGCTCCAGAATGCGGCTTTATGTAGGGGAATATCGGAAGTTAATTGATGGCTTTCAATAAATTGATCAATGGCTTCTGAACTGGACTCTAGACCCAGCTGCTCAAATAACAGTTCTAATGTGGGTTGCTGATCAAACATGGCGCCCTCCTCAGCATTTTTTTACTGTATTGTAGCTTTACGTTATAAGAATTCTGCACAAAAGCACAGCCTTGTGACTGCGCTTGTTGTATTTTTTTGTACCAAAGCATGTAAGGCGGATGAGCCTGATTGAACTGGCTCCGGCTTATTGCGCCAGCTTGTCGCTTTCAACGTGTAGTAACTGGTTTAATTTGTCGATAATCACAATCCACTCATCATCCTGATGCCAGTGTTCGCGTAAAAAGGCGCTTTGTCCCTCACTCCAGAATCCGGCATCGGGCAAGGTCACTTCTGCCGGCAATTGATGGGCGCGCACAAATTGCTCAATAGATGCTTCGTCTGCGGCTAAACCCAGTTGTTCAAATAATAATTCTAAGGTCGGCTGTTGTTCGAGTACCATGGAATGACTCCGTATTTTTCTAGGCGAAGTCCATAAACTAGCAAATCCGGAACAGCATTAGGGCTACAGGCCGATGTATTCTTGTTATGTTTTGTGAGGTTTGTCATGGCGCTGATCAATACAACAATCCATACAGCTGCATAAAAAAAGCACCCCAAATGGAGTGCTTTTTCTAACTTAGTTCAACACTAAATTATTTCACCATGTCAGCAATTGCTGCACGTTCTTCTTCAAGCTCGTTTAGCGTGAAGTTGATACGCTCACGGCTGAATTCGTCGATTTCAAGACCTTGAACGATCTTGTATTCGCCATTTTCGCAAGTTACAGGGAAACCGAACATTACGCCTTCAGGGATACCGTAAGAACCATCAGAAGGAATACCCATGGTTACCCATTCGCCGTTTGTGCCAAGCGCCCAGTCACGCATATGGTCGATTGCAGCGTTTGCAGCAGAAGCAGCAGAAGACAGACCACGCGCTTCGATGATTGCAGCACCACGTTTACCAACAGTTGGAAGGAATACGTCTTTGTTCCATTCAGCATCGTTGATTTTGTCTTTCAAGCTTTCGCCGTTTACGTTCGCAAAACGGTAGTCAGCATACATTGTTGGAGAGTGGTTACCCCAAACCGTCATGTTTTTGATGTCAGAAACTGCAACACCAGCTTTTTGAGCAAGTTGAGTCAACGCACGGTTGTGGTCAAGACGTAACATTGCTGTGAAGTTCTTCGCTGGAAGATCTGGAGCAGATTTCATTGCGATGTAAGCATTCGTGTTCGCAGGGTTACCTACAACAAGAACTTTAACGTCACGGCTCGCAACTTCGTTCAGCGCTTGACCTTGACCGATGAAGATTTCACCGTTGACTTTAAGAAGGTCAGCACGTTCCATACCTGGACCACGTGGACGTGAACCAACTAAAAGTGCATAGTCAGCATCTTTGAATGCAACTTTAGGATCATCAGTACCGATCATGCCAGCCAATAATGGGAAAGCACAGTCGTCAAGTTCCATCATTACGCCTTTCAGCGCTTGTTGAGCTTTCTCAACAGGAATTTCTAATAATTGAAGAATAACTGGTTGGTCTTTACCCAACATTTCACCGCTAGCGATACGGAATAATAGGCTGTAACCAATTTGACCAGCAGCGCCAGTAACGGCAACGCGAACAGGTTGCTTCATGTAATTATCTCCAGTTGAGAGGATAGTTAATGCGATTAAATAGCTGTTCTATCTAATCTTAATAATCATAAACGGCAAAGATTGTACTCCAATCCTTTGTCAGATGCATGTAAAAGGCTATGGATTTCAACAAAAGTCTGATAGGAAATATAAATAAAATGCCGAAAAACGTCGGGTTTTAGTATGAACCTTTAATAATAAAGGCCGATGGACACTGGGTTTCCACGCTACTGCTGCACTGTTTATAGCGCCCATTCGGGCTATAGCAGATTTTCAATTCAGTTAAATAACTTTTGGCCTGATGCGAAGTGCACTGAAAGTGAATGCTCTTGGAATGCATGCCCGGATTCAGGCGAATAAACAGCCGGTTCAGTTCATTCTGCTGCACCACGGTAGTTTCCTGACCGGTCAGCACCGCCGGGACTTTCAGCCGGTCGGCATAGTTAATGATGGTACGGAAATACTGGCTGGCATTCATCGGTACGCAGCCACCAATACCCTGCCACAATTGCACCCGGGCATGTTCATCGGGCATGACCCGTGCCACCACTTTGGCCTGAATGGGAGACAGTTTGGCTGAAGAGCTGGTTTCGCAGTCACGACGGGAGGTTTCCGGATACAGCCCGGTAATATTCAGCGAGTAGCCTTGCAGGCATTTCCGCTGCTTGGCGCGGTTGCTGTCAAACATGCACGCGGCGGGTGTCATTTGTACATCCATGACATAGCCCTGCACCGTGGCAGCACATGCAGCACTACTGAGCAATACCCCAGCCCCACCCGAAATCAGGATGAGGATTCCCGCTGGCTGCCCCCCGGCTGTCAATTTCTTCATTCTCAAACTTAGCACCTTCTCGTGTCGTTTTGAGTCCCATCCTCCTGCATCCATGCAGGAGACACCCCATCTTGTTTACTGCGTATTGCGCATTGGAATCTGCTGCATACGTTTACTGATTGATTGCGCGCCCTGACCCAGCAATAATCCATAGTGCGTGGCATTGGTCATGACGTGTTTAACGTAATCGCGTGTTTCCAGCAACGGAATGGATTCGGTATATTGATCCGCTGCCATGTTTTGAAATTCAGGCTGCCAGCGACGGGCACGGTTTGGCCCGGCATTATAGCCCGCAGTTGCTAAAACCGAGTTATTACTAAGCTGACCCTGGATGGTCGACAGATAAAACGTGCCATAACGAATATTGGTATTCATATCGGTGAGTGCCGCCGGATTATAGGTTTCCCCCATTTGGCGGGCAATTAAACGCGCGGTATCCGGCATAATCTGCATTAAACCACCCGCCCCGACATGCGAACGCGCCGTAGTCACAAAACGGCTTTCCTGACGCATCAGGCCATAGGCCCAAGCCGGATCAATCCCGGCGTTCTGGCTGTGGCTGACCACATAATTCTTGTGCGGCATAGCATAACGGTACTGATAGTTATGCTGCTTGGTGGTGCGGTCTGCCGCATAAATGGCCCGGTCATACCAGCCCATATCGGTGGCGCGTTTGGCTGCAGCCAATAACAGACCATCATCATGTTTTAAATAGGCCTGACGCACAGCCCAGTTCCATTCACGGTTAATATAACTGGCCGGTGCATTAATCTGGCGCAAGGCAAAGGCGCGTCTAAAGTGAATATCCTGATTTAAACGCTGCATATCCTGCGAACTTGGCTCACGGCTCACAGGAATCGAAGAATAGCTGTATCCGAGCTGATCTTTGGCCAGCAAATTGTGGTAATCATCACCCTGAGCCAAACGTTTATAAATCGCGTCAGCACTGCGTTTTGAAGTGGCATCGCCACGCTGCTCAGAGGCACGCGCCAGCCAGTACTGCCAGCGGTCTTCCTGCTTTTGCGACACGCTCATGGCATCAATCGCGCGAATTACACTTTCCCAAGCACCAAAACGAATCGCCTGACGGGCATAAATTTCCGCTTCTTCCGGGCTAAATGGCAGTCCATAGCTGGCATCCAGCGCATTCAGTACTTCACGGTTAAAATTGTTCTTCATGACGGTGGTGCCGCCAATATAGCCCACAGCACGATACAAGGCGCGCTGCACCGACTGCGGGGTACCTTCTGCAGCACGTTTCACCGCAGATAGAGCCGAGTTCAGGTCGGTATCGGCCAGGCGGCCCAAGGCATAAATCAGATAAGCCTGATCTTCAGCACTGGCTTTTGGTGCAGACCATAAATAGTTAAGCGGGTTGGCCTGAATGCTGTTCAGCTGCGACAGACTCAGGTTTAAACCTAGTCCCTGTGCAGTGGCAAGCGCCTGTCCGGATTGGCCGGCACGCAGCTGCACCCACAAACGCTGCTGTTTATCTTCCTGGGTCATCAGTGGGCTGGATAACATCATCCGGCCCAGACCGGTACAGGATTCCGGCTGCGAATTGGTGGTTAGCCAGACATCTTTAAATTCGGCAAAAACCAGCGGATCACCCGACTGGGCACGCACCTGCGCCACGGCACAGCTTTCGGCACGGTCGGCATTGGTCACATAGGGCAGCACTGATACAGCATTGCTAAAATCGGCCTGTTTGACTTTTTCTTCGACATAGTCAGCGGCCAGTTTTTCTGCCATGGCCGACTGTGGATAACGCTGGGCAAACTGCACAATCGAGGCGGGTGACTGAGTGGCCAGATTGGTATTTAAAATCCAGTATTCCGGATAATAGCCGAGCACATCATTTTGCATGGCACTTTGATATTGCTGCAATAAAGAGAGGTTACTGGCATTGGCTGCCCGCAGCGCATCATTAAACTGCTCTTCGGCTGCGTACAAGGTTGGGAAAATGCTCAGTGATGCCAAACCTAACACAAGCTTTTTGCAAAAAATTCTTTTCTTTTCAGTCCATGTGCGCATGTGCCTATTTTCAGTCATTACTTAGCCTCTCCTCTCTTACCGCAATATACTAAAACAGTTTCATTATTCTCAAACACCTCAATTGTTGTGTTATGTAACCTCATGATTAAACAATATTAATTTTCGAACAATTTTAATTGATAAATCAATCTTCTGCTTCCCTCATTTAGGGCTATAAGTTTATACCCAGTTCCTGTTAAAATACGCGTTTTTCTATCACCTCTGCCGTTCAAACATTTCAGAACGGACGATCTCGATTTTATCCTTCAGGAGCCTACATGACGGTTCAAACCTTCATTCCAAATGGTGCCAAAGCTGCCTCAGAAAACACTGTTACCCAGCCACAGCACACCCCAGCCGACGGTTCAGTGAAAAAGCTGTACATCGAAACGCAAGGGTGTCAGATGAATGAGTATGACAGTCATCGTATGGCAGACCTTTTAGGCGATTCTCACGGCTATGTGCTGACCAGCAATCCGGCCGATGCCGATATCCTGCTGATGAACACCTGTTCCATCCGCGAAAAGGCACAGGAAAAAGTGTTCTCGGAACTGGGCCGCTGGCGCAAACTGAAAGAAAAAAATCCGGATCTGGTGATTGGCGTGGGTGGCTGTGTTGCTTCTCAGGAAGGTGACAATATTCAAAAACGTGCGCCGTATGTCGATATGGTATTTGGCCCACAGACCTTGCACCGTTTGCCACAAATGCTGGATCAGCATAATGATCAGGTTGAAAAACCGAAAAAAGAAAAAATCAAGCTGGTGGATATTTCCTTCCCGGACATTGAAAAATTCGACTTCCTGCCAGAACCGCGCGTCGAAGGTTTTAAAGCCTTTGTGTCGATTATGGAAGGCTGTTCCAAATACTGTTCTTTCTGCGTGGTGCCCTATACCCGTGGTGAAGAAGTTTCACGTCCACTCGATGACGTACTGGCGGAAATTGCCGGTTTAGCAGAAAAAGGTGTGCGTGAGATTTCACTGCTCGGTCAGAACGTGAATGGTTACCGCGGTGAAACTTTTGACGGCAACATCTGTACCTTTGCTGACCTGTTGCGTTTGGTCGCCGAAATTCCGGGGATTGGCCGTTTACGTTATACCACTTCGCATCCGCTAGAATTTAATGATGACCTGATTCAGTGCTACCGCGACTTGCCACAAATGGTGTCGCATTTGCACTTGCCGGTACAAAGTGGCTCCAATGATGTATTACAGGCCATGAAACGTAACCACACCATTGATGTTTACATCGAAAAAATTGCCAAGTTACGTAAAGTGCGTCCGGACATGCATTTGTCTTCCGACTTTATTATTGGCTTCCCGGGCGAAACCGACGAGAACTTTGAAGAAACCTATCAGTTTATTCAGGATATGGACTTCGACCATTCGTACAGCTTTGTCTATTCAAAACGTCCGGGCACGCCGGCGTCTGAACTGCCGGACAACACCCCGGAAGATGTCAAAAAAGAACGTCTGGCCAAAGTGCAGCAATGGATTAAACAGTCCAGTATTGACAAAACTGATGCCATGCTCGGCACCGTGCAACGTGTGTTAATTGAGAGCGTGTCGAACAAAGATCCGAATGTACTGGTCGGCACGGCGGACAATACACGTTTGGTAACATTTATTGGTGATCCGGCTTGGGTCGGACGCTTTGCGGAGATTGAGATTACCGAGATTAAAACTTTAAATTTAGTTTATGGTGAACTCTTGAATCTTGAACCAGACGTGGCGTAATGTAAGGGAACAATACGACTACTTCTGAATAAGGAATTCTCTTGACGGCAGCAATTCGACGTACAGTAAATTTTCCTGGCATTTCAATGGAACGTCTCAAAAGCATGCTCGGTGCTTATAACGGCCACTTGAAACAGATTGGACAGCGTCTAGATGTGCAAATTTCTCATCGAGGTGATGCCTTTTTTATTGATGGTGAAATAGATGCAGTTGAGAGAGCCGAGCTCTTGCTTCAGCGTTTATATGAAGAATCGGAAAATTCCAGCCAGATTAGTGCCGACACCTTACACATGATGATTCAGGGCAGCCAGACTGACCGTGAATTGCAGATTGATGAAGAGCAGGAACATACCGGTTTAGATGCGGTCTGGTTACAGACCCGCAAAGGCCGGATTAACCCGCGCGGTGCCAACCAGAAACGTTATGTGCAGCGTATTTTACAAAGCGATATTTCGTTCGGGATTGGCCCAGCAGGAACCGGTAAAACCTACCTGGCGGTAGCTGCAGCCGTCGATATGCTGGAGCGTAATGAAATCCAGCGGATTTTACTGGTTCGCCCTGCGGTTGAAGCCGGTGAAAAACTCGGTTTCCTGCCGGGTGATTTAACCCAGAAAATTGACCCGTATTTGCGCCCGCTGTATGACGCGTTATATGAAATGCTCGGCTTTGAAAAAGTCGCCAAGCTGATTGAACGTCAGGTGATTGAAGTCGCGCCGCTGGCCTATATGCGTGGTCGTACCCTGAACCATTCTTTTGTGATTCTGGATGAAGCGCAGAACACCACACCAGAACAGATGAAAATGTTCCTGACCCGTTTGGGCTTTGGCTCACGTGCCGTAATTACCGGTGACGTGACTCAGGTCGATTTACCGCGTGGTCAGCAGTCTGGTCTGGCGCATGCCCTGCGCGTGCTGGAGCACGTCAAGGAAATTCATATTACCCGTTTCCATTCACGTGATGTGGTGCGTCATCAACTGGTGCAGAAAATTGTTGAAGCCTACGAAGGCTGGGACAGTGAGCAACAACGTCTGAGTGCAGAAGCCCGTGCCGAACGCAAAGCCCGTCAGGAAGCGCTGATTGCAGAAAACGATGCCAAGGCCGATGCGCAGGACTAAACTGATCTAAGGATATATTTTGAAACTGAGTCTTTCTCTACAACAGGATGTTCAAGCCCCTGAACTGGTCTTGAAACGTGGCTATATCAAAAAAGTTGTAGAAACCACCTTGCGACATATTGGCACCCAAAGTGACTGTGAAATTGGGATCGCCTGTGTCGACAATGAAGAAAGCCATAAACTGAATCTGGAATATCGCCAGAAAGACAAACCGACCAACGTGCTGTCTTTCCCAAGTGAACTGCCCGATGAAATGGCCGAATTTCTTGATGCCTTCCCCATTGGGGATTTAGTGATCTGTATTCCGGTGGTGCTACGCGAAGCGAATGAGCAAGGCAAAGCACCGCTAACCCATTTCACCCATATGCTAGTGCATGGCACCTTGCATTTGATGGGTTATGACCATGAAACTTCAGATGAAGATGCTGAAGAAATGGAAGGCATTGAAATTGAAATTCTGGATAAGCTCGGTTTTGAAAACCCGTATTTAGAACGCGATTAAAGTAAAAAATGAAGAAGCGGGCTTAGGCTCGCTTTTTTTATAGGGTTTATTTTATGATGAGATGAATAAAAATAGATAAGCCACAATCATGAAATACGTTGTTATTTTTAAAGCGAAAATTAAAACACTTGATCCTCTGTATTTTGCCACAGCACAGCAGTTACGTCAGAAAGCCTTAAGCCAATTCCGCTGCATTCATTTTGAAGCATTAACAGAAGGTTTATCTGAAATCGCCCTATCCTATTGGCATGATCTTTCAGATATACACGCTTGGCATTTAGATGCGGAACACCAAGTCGCACAACAACTCGGACATAACACTTGGTATGAAAATTTCAGTGTTGAAGTTTGTGAAGTATTACGTCACTACAAACGCTAGCGCACCTCAAACTCCGCCTCAGCCGGGTCAAAACGCCAGGTCCGGATAATGCGTAGCTCGGAAATATCTTTCATCTTGGCATCAAAGGCACCAAAAGGAGCAGCTTTTCGTACTGAGGCTTTAGCAGCTTCATCCAGCATGGCATGTCCCGAGCTTTCAATTAAACGAATCGCGCGAATCCCGCCGTTGGCATTTAAAATCACCATTAAACGTACTTCACCGGCCAGCTGTTGCTGCTTGGCCGCTTCCGGATAATAACGATTACCATAAAATTCGACTTTCTGACGGAATTTTTCCAGATAACCGGCCGCGACATCCTGCTTGGCCTGAATTCCATCTACGGTTTTAATTTTCTGCTGACGGCTAAAATTTTGCTGACGCTGTAAATACTGCGCTTCTAGACTGGCCACCATCGCCGCTTTGGCCTGAAACTGGCTGTTCAATTCTTCTAGCGCTTTTTTACGCTGGTTTTCCGCCGCCTGCTTTTGCCAGCTTAAGGTAGTCATTAGCACTTTTTCTTCAAAGCTCAGTTCACGCTGCTGCTGCAAACGCTCCAGACTTTCCAGCTGCTGATCACCGGCACTCTGTTCAATCATTGGTGCGGGCATATCGCTGGACATGCGGTGCGCTTCCCGGAAGGTGCCAGAACCTTGCTGATCGGCCTGTGCTAAAAAGTCGGCGTCCTTAATTTCGGTGGCACTTGGCCTTAAGCTGACCGCAATTTCCTTGACCGCGGCATCGCTTTGCTGTGGCATGACAAATTGCACCGTTAACACAGCCAGATGCGAAAGTGCCGCCAGCGTCAGTACGGTGCCAAATAGTGGATCTTTCCACCACTGCTGCGTCAAAGGTGCAAAATGAAATTTCTTTAACATCACATTAATCCGACAAAATCGCGGATTCCCCAAATCGTATAAAACGAGATAAAATAAGACTGGTTTTTACTTTTGAAAAAAAGCGAGACACTCGTCAACATGTCGTGTCACGATAAATAAAATCTTGAAAATGGTGCAGTTTATTTTGCTAAACTGCAAGCTTCAATTGGCGTATTTTTAATACAATTCGACAAGATCTCTGCAAAGTTAATAAAGATTAACCCATTGGAATGCCCTGTATGTCCCCTCTTATCTCTCTCATTTCAAAACGTTTACGTCAGATGTATCAGAAGGCTGAAGGATTTATTGAAGATGAGCGCGAATTTCCAATGTCTCAGGTTTTTCTGAATGCGACCTTTCAGCGCTTTGTCACCGACAATGTCAAAATGCTGAAAGACTTACATGCCGATTTACATGACGACTGGCTGCGTCTGTATGCGACCCTGGACTACAACGGGCTGTATATTACTTTGTCGGTAGATTTGAAACTGGTGCAGATGGAACTGAATAAAAATGTCCAGCTGATTGTATTTGAACAGATTAGTGATACCCAGGTGATTGAAGCCAAATATCCAAGCATCCTGCATAAGCTGGGTGTGCGGTTTGCGCTGTTCTTCTATCAGAAAGTGCTGAACAAAGATCCACTGGGCATGATTCTGCAAAAACTGAATGTGATTAAAGTTAAAGATGATCTATTACATTTAGACCTGAACCGCTGGCTGGGCAAGAACCGCTCGATCATTGACACTCTGGGCAAAGTGCATGTCAATCATGCGGTGTTGCGTGAAGCCGAACTGGTGGTCATGGGCAATGTCAACCTAACCACCCTATTTCGAAAAATTGCTGAAGATCGCGATCGTGAAGAAGCCGAAGAAGCACAAACGGCCACAGAAGTGACGCCCATCAAACAGAAAAAGAGCTAAAAGCTCAAACAGAGAGATTGCAGATGCCGATCAGGATTGCTACACAAGCGTTACATAAAGTGCATATTTGCAAATTTTCTCTTCATCATTCAAGCGCATAATAGAACAAAGCACAATGTGCGCTTATTTACAGCAATAGGAAACAATTTACTTATGGCTAAACACGTATTGAAAACGATGGGCATGGCAGCGGGAGTTTCGACTGCACTGTTATTTGCAGGGTTCTCAAACCAGACTTTTGCCATGAGTCCATTCCAAGCCAGTTATCAGTTCAGCTATAACGGCAAAAACCTTGGCTCTGCGACCCGAACCTTAAGCAAATCCGGCAATCAGTGGAACTATGTTTTTGCCGCCAAAGCCGGCGGGATTGCTTCGGCCACGGAAACCAGCCGCTTCACCTTTGAAAATGGCAAAATTGGTTCTTCCAGCTTTAGCCGCAGCAGCAAAATCCTGATTCATAACAACACCATGAGTATTCACTTTAATCCGGCTGCGAAAAAAATTAATACCAAAAAAGACAAAGAGTCGCGTTCATTTGCCTGGAAAGCTGGTGTACTCGATGAACTAAATGCCGAATTGCAGATTCGTGAAGACTTAAAAAATGGTTCGCTCAAATCGACCTATTACCTGGCCGATGCCAAGGAGGTCGAAGCACGTAAATTTGTACGCCAAGGCAGTGAAAGCGTAAAAACCAATTATGGCACCTTTGACACCATTAAAGTGGCGATTAAGCATGACAAGCCGGGCCGTGAAACCATTTTCTGGTTAGCGCCAAAACTGGACTACTTACCGGTGAAAGTGACCCATCTGGACAAGAAGAACTCTTATGGCCTGCTGTTAACCGGCTATAAAGGCCCAACAAGTTAATCATTTTCTCGATTTTTGCTTGCATTTTTTCAGGTGCTTTTTAAAATACGCTTTTGCTTTAAAAAGCACCTGCTGTTGAGGATTCTCCCGTGCACGCACTAGAACAGAAAATCTTAGCTGAAGGTATCGTTCTGTCTGAAGAAGTTCTGAAAGTCGATTCTTTCCTAAACCATCAAATTGATCCGGTCATGATGCAGCAAATTGGTCAAGAATTTGCGCGTTTGTTTAAAGATGCCGGCATCACCAAAATTATTACCATTGAAGCGTCAGGTATTGCACCGGCAGTCATGGCAGGTTTAGAGCTGGGCGTTCCCGTGATTTTTGCACGTAAATATCAGTCTTTAACCCTAAAAGATGACCTGTATCGCTCTAAAGTGTTTTCATTCACTAAACAGGTCGAAAGCACCATCGCAATTTCAAACAAGCACATCAGCTCAAGCGACAAAGTACTGGTGATTGATGACTTCCTGGCCAATGGTCAGGCGGCTTTAGGTCTGGCTGATCTGATTCATCAGGCCCAAGCAGAAGTGGTCGGTATTGGTATTGTGATTGAAAAATCCTTCCAGCCAGGTCGTGACCTGCTCCTGGAAAAAGGCTACCGGGTTGAATCTCTGGCGCGTGTGAAGTCACTGGCCAATGGTACGGTTGAATTTGTTCGCGACTAAGACTTTGTCTGCAATTTATATCTAAAAGAGCACTCAGGTGCTCTTTTTTTTATGGCGATGTGATTTACAAAATTCTCTACCACGCTCCAGACCGAATGGCTTAGCATAAGCCTAACGGCAAATTCTGAGCGTTTTGACCAAGGTCAGCTAACGCCTTTTGTCCTAAGCTATTGGCTCTTTGGATTGACCCAGCATTTTTAGAAGGCACTCTACACTCATGACACAAGACAATCCGTTGATGGAACACAGTATCGTCTGTCCGAAATGTGGCTCAAATCAGGTTGAAAAGCGCAACCATGAACAAAACTTACAAAAAATTGGCGGAGTATTGCTCGGGTCGGCCGGAACAGCAGCCGGAACGGTTGGCGGAGCCGCCTCCGGTGCCTCTTTAGGCGCTGCCATAGGCACCGTGGCCGGACCGTTGGGGGTGATTATGGGCGGTACCATTGGTACCTTTGTGGGTGCAATTAGTGTTGGGATCACTGGCGGCTTTTTAGGGCATCGCTTTGGTAAAAAAGCAGGTGTAATTGTCGACCAAAATATCTTTCTTGATTTTCATTGTCTGAAATGCAAACACCGTTTTAAAGAACAAATCAAACCTAACCAATCTTAAACATACCAAACACAGATTTTCATATAAAAAAGTGCTGTATAAAACAGCACTTTTATCACATCTTTTTATTATTTTACTTGCACATTTTCGGCTGCAATTACTGGCTTTTGAGCTGCTAAATATTGAACTTCTGCAGGTTGTTTTTGGGCCTGTTGTTCTTGTGGGAAGTTCAGACTATGCACAATTTCAGTTGCAGCTACGCTCGACCACGAGCAGCCTAAACTCAATACAACTATACCGATTAACGTTAACTTATTCATTTCCACTTTTCCTCAATCTCTCATTATTACAGCAGTCCATTGTGCTTGATACATATACCTGCACGAAAAATGCTGTGTGAACCGTGACAGAAAACTCTGCTTTAAAAGTGGCTATTAAATGTGAAAAGTGAAAGACTGAATATCACTACAAATAGTGATTTTGCGTGAAAAGTAATTAGTTTTTTCGTGAATAAAAATATTCAAACCGCTGCAGCCAATGAAGCTCAAATACAATCAAGGTGTAAAACATTCTGTTCGTTTTACACCTGAGTTAATGATTCAGAAGATTACATTCCCTGTAACTTTTTCACCATTTCGCCTAAACGTTGCCCTTGTGCTGCACACAAGATTTTTTCATCCTGACTTAAACTCTGGTCATGACGCGGGCCACTGACATGCGACGCACCATAAGGCGTGCCGCCGGTTTTGGTATTGGATAAAGCCGGATGGGCATTGCTGAGTCCCATAATCATCATGCCATGATGAAATAACGGCGGTAGCATGGTCAGCAAAGTGCTTTCCTGGCCACCGTGCTGTGAACCGGAAGAAGTAAATACACAGGCCGGTTTATCGTGCAGGGCGCCGCTTAGCCACAGACTGGTGGTCTGATCCCAGAAGAATTTCATTTCCGAGGCCATATTGCCAAAACGGGTCGGCGAACCAAGCGCAAGACCAGCACAGTTGGCCAGGTCATCCAGGCTACAGTAAATATCACCTTCGGCCGGAATACTCGGCTCGGCAGTTTTGACCACCGCGGCAATATTCGGTACTGTACGTATTTTTACCGCTACGCCTGCTGCCTCTACCCCGTTGGCAATCAGATGGGCCATTTCACGGGTGCTGCCATATTTGCTGTAATACAGAACTAAAACATAGGGTTGCATAATGTTATCTGTAGAGTAAAAAAGAAAACTATACGGTATTTTGCTGTATTTTTGGTTAAGCTGGCACAGGAAAACACAGAAAGATCACTAAAAAAATCGAGACTTTAGCCGCATGATTGTTGAGTATTTAAAAAAGCTGCCCTTTTATGACCACCAGTGGTTTCAATTCGTGCTGTTTGTATTACGCCGTTTTGAAGCAGACCGCTGTCGTGAACAGGCCGGCTCGCTCACCTATACCACACTGTTTGCGGTGGTGCCAATGCTGACGGTTTTTCTGGTCATCATCTCCTCGATTAAAGCTTTAGAACCGGCGCGTCAGCAGTTACAGCAGCTGATTTACAGCAACTTTCTGCCCAAAACCACCATCGCCTTTGATAAGGCCCTGAATGCCTTTACCGATAAATCCAGCAATCTCACCATTATCGGGATTCTGTTCCTGTTCATTACCACTGTACTGATGCTGACCAGTATCGAAACTGCCTTTAACCGGATTTGGCGGGTAAAAGAAACCCGAGGCGGGATTATGGGCTTTATGCGCTACTGGACCATTATTTCGCTGGGGCCGATTTTACTTGGCAGCGCCTTTGTGCTGTCATCTACCGTTGCCTCGATGAATGTACTGAGCAATAACTTTGCCGGTTATGAGGTCAACGGTGCTTTTATTCTGTGGATCATTTCCTTTTCCCTGACCATTGTCGGCTTTTTTATCCTGTACTGGACCATTCCCAACCGCAATGTGCCGATTAAAGCCGCGCTGATTGCCGGCGTCTTTAGTGCGGTGGTGTTTGAGGCATTAAAAAACCTGTTCGGCTTTATCATGTCGAATTTCACCAGTTATGAAATTGTCTATGGCGCCTTTGCTGCCGTGCCGATTTTCCTGCTGTGGATTTTTCTGTCGTGGAATATTATTTTGCTGGGCGTGGAAATCAGCTTTGCCCTCACCGCTTTTAATTCCGGCAAAGACCAGAAACGCCATCCGATGATTATGCTGCTGGACCTGCTGGAGCTGTTTTATCAAAAACAGAAAAAAGGCGAAAGCGTGACCGAGCAGGAAGCACTGGAAGTACTGGGCCGCGATGAAATTGGCCGTTTACCGAATTATATCTGGATGCTGGAGCAGCAAAACCTGATTAAACGCACCGATAACGATGAACTGGTGCTGGTACGAAATTTATCGCAGGTCAATTTCTGGAGTTTTTATACCCAGCTGCCTTATCCTCTACCACAGCGCAAAGATGTCGGCAATATTCATCCGGATGATGAATGGATGCAGAAACTCGGACCGGCGCTGATTGAAGCCGATGACTATCTGGCAGCCAAGCTGTCGATTCCACTCTCGAAAATTTTTGAAGAAAAATAGAGGTAGCACCTGCTGATCTTTAAGGCCGGGAAATAAGCGCCAGCTAAGCGGAAATTTCGCTGGTGCTTTTCCAGCAGATCAGCGCACCCAGACTGACCAGACTACAGCCGAGCCAGAACACCCAGCCGGGCTGTAACTGCAACAGCCACATCGAGATCAATGAAGACAGCACCGGAATAAAATAGGTAGCCAGAATTAGTAACTGGATACGGCCAAACTGAATACTCTGGTTCCAGTTATGATAAGCCATTCCTATCAGGGCACCGGCCAGCACAATCCATCCCCATAGCGAAAGGCTTGGCCATTGCCATGGTTCATCTAATCCTACATGCAGCGCCCACAGCAAACCCGCAGTCACCACAAAAAACAGTGACACTGCATTGCTGCCTTGGGCATAGGCTCGGGTCAGCGCCCCGTAGCAGGGCCATAACAAGGCCGCTAAAAATGCCAGACTATAAGCCAACGGATTTTCCGTCAGTACGCTCCAGAGCTGGGCCAAGTTCCAGATCTCCGGATTGACCACCAGCATCAAGCCCAGTACGGCCAGCAAAAAGCCTGGAATTACCGCCCAGTGATAACGCAGCTGTTTGGCCAGAATCGCCAGCACAATACTCAGCGGCGGCCACAGATAATTGATCATGGCAATCATCAGCACCTGTTCGCGCTGTGTCGATAAAGCAATCGACAGCAGGAACAGAATTTCATAGCTGACAAATAATGCCCCACTCCCCCAGAGATAGATTTTCGGCATCTGGCTAAGTTTGGGCCAACCTTGGTGCAGCAGAATCACCAGCGCACTGACACTATAAATAAGCGCAAGTGCCAGCACCGGACTGAGCTGCTCACTAATCAGCTTGACCACACCTACTAGGCTGGCCCAGATCAGCAGTGAGCTCAAGCCCAGTGCAGTAAAGCGTTGTGATTGGCTCAGCATCAGGCCACGCGCCGCTTGAACCAGCCCTGTGCGCTGACCATAACCACGCCCAGCATCACCATGATAGCCCCCATAATAAAGCTGTGTTCCAGTTGCTCACCTAGCAGCCACACCCCAAACAGCACCCCAAATAATGGGGTTAAAAAAGAAAATACCCCCAAGCGTGAGGCCAGATAGTTTTTCAATAACCAGAACCAGATTAAATAACTGGCAAAAGAAATCAGAATGGCGTGAAACAACAGACTGCCAATCGCGACCGGACTCCAGTGCACCACCGCCTGTTCGGACCAGTAGGCCAATGGTAATAGCACGATAAAACCGCCCAGCAGCTGATAGAACAAGGTTTGGGTGGCTGGTGCTTCGGCCAGCGGGGTTAAGCGCACCGCTATGGTAGTGGCCGCCCATAAAATACCGGCACATAAAGCCAGAAAGTCGCCATAGAGCATGGAACTGGTTGCGGCACTGAGCTGACTGTCACGCCCCAAAAAAGTCACCACAATGCCCAGAAAAGCCAGCAGAATACCGCTCCATTGCAGCAGGGAAAGCCATTCACTGGGCAGCTTCCAGTGCAGGCCTAAAGCCACAAAAATTGGCGCGGTATACAGCAGCACCACGGTATGGGAGGCCGAGGTAAAGCGGATGGCTTCAGCCAGCATAAAAAATTCGGCGGCAAATAGCAGCCCGACCAGCAAGCCCGGATACAAATACGTCGGTGTCCATAAATGCACACCTTGAGCCAGCCGGATTAACGGCCAGACCAGCAGCGCAGAAATCCCGGAACGCAGCGCCATTTGCATTAGCGGTGAAATATCAGGCGCGGCAATTTTCAGCACCACCTGCTGCAGTCCCCAGAAAATACACAGCACAAACATTATGCTGGCTGCTCTGGCATCCAGTGCCTGTCGTTGTTTCACCAAAATTCCTTGAAAATTCTCGTTTTTCCCTAGCCTACCTTAATTGAATTGGCAGGCATTTAAAATATGTGCTGCACGCTTTTCCTGCAATTTACACATAAACAGCTGCCATAAAAAAACGACCCGTGATGGGTCGTCCTGAGTCTGGCCTGTCACGTTTAGTTATCGCTGACAAAGGCAATATCACTGAGTCCGGCTTCACTCGCACGTGACATTACCTGGGCAACGGTATCATAACGGGCATCTTTGTCGGCACGTAATTGTACCGTTGGCTTACGTTCCTGCTCGCCTGCCGCATTTAAACGGTTTTCCAGCTCATCCAGACTGATGATCTGATCATCCCAGGCCACTTCACCCGAAGCATTAATGCTAACGGTAATCGCCTGTGGTGGTGGATCAATAATTTCTGCCGTGGTTTCTGGCAAGGTTAATGGTATTGATGGGTTGGCAACGGTCGCTGTCACCAGGAAGATGATCATCAAGACCAGCATAATGTCGATGAGCGGAATGAGGTTCATCTCATTCATGCCGCTATCGTTGTCTTCACCCAATTGAAATGCCATTAAGCCTGACCTCCCACTAAACCTTGCTGTGCAGTTTTCACTTCAGCCTGAGCGGTCGCAGAATCCTGCTGCAGCATGGTGTCAATTAACAGGTTGTGTGCATGATCTTGCAGTTCATGTGACAAGGTCCGGTTAAAACGGCTACAGATGTTATAGGCAATAACTGCTGGAATTGCGACAGCCAGACCAAAACCGGTCATGATCAGTGCTTCACCGACAGGCGTCGCCACTTGAGCAAGGCCAGCCTGACCGCTTTTACCCACCGCTACCAGCGCGTGGAAAATCCCCCATACAGTACCAAACAGACCAACAAACGGTGCCAGCGATGCAATAGTTCCGAGTACCGATACGCCTTTTTCTGCAGAGGCTTTTTCTGCTGAAATCTGGCGTAACAGCGCCTGCTCTGCCACGGCCTTGCGCTGTTCAAAACTTAAAGGCGCAAATTTGGCTTTCAGGCTGTTTAGCGCTTGAGCGAGTTGAGCATAGGCTTGCTGTTTAAGTTGGCGGGTGCCCATCAGACGCAGCACAAAAATTGTCCAGGTCGCAATCGACATTGCCAGCAACACGAAATACAGTGTTTTGCTGACTGCATCTGCATGTTGCCAATAAACTGAAAAGTTCATACTCGAACTCCTGATTAAAGTTAGCCGTTAGGATTCAATGTCAATTCAAAGGGTTGCTCAGCACGAATTGGATAAGCAACGCCATTTTCCTTGTACGGTTTGAATTTTGCACTACGCACTGCGCGTAAAATCTTTTCATCTAAAGCAGCAATGCCGCTTGAACGGGTAATCCGCGCACTGGTGATTGAGCCTTTTTCATTGGCTTCAATTAAGACCACCACGCTACGGGTTTCACCCTGTAAATCTCGGTTGGTATACGATGGTTTTGGTGAGCGGCTCCACTGCACGCCCGAACCCCCAATGGATACCGATTTGGTTGCTGGCACAGCCGGTGCAGGCGGCGCTACTGGCGCAGGCTGTACCACCGGTTGCGGTGCCGGTTTCACCACTTTGGTTTCAGAAACCGTGGTGGTAACCGTTGGGGTTGGCTGCGGCGTTGGCTCAACCGGTTTGACCACAGGTTTTGGCGCTTCGGCCTTTTTCACCTGCTGGACTTTTTCCACTTTTTTCGGTGGTGGTGGCAATGGTTTTTCAACCACTTTCACTTCTTTGACTTCTGGTGGCTTAGGCTGTGCCGGTTTTGGTTCTGCTTTTGGTTGTGGCGGTAAAGGTTTTGGGGGTTCCTGAATTTTGACAAAGCGGACTTTTAGCGGCTCCTTGTCAATCGGTTTCAGTTCCGGTGATTCCATCTGGCTAACCGCCCACAACACCCCGATATGGCCAATAACCACGGCCACCAGTGCAGACAGCACTTTCTTTTTCATGGGATGAGGAGATTGCATCATGGGAGTAGAAGATGGACTCATTAAACTCAGTTACCTTAAAGAGGTGATAGCCAGTTTCAGATTTGACCTATCAAGCTCATCGGTTAGCACAATTAAAGTACCGCAATGATAAATGAGAAGTGTTTTCATTTGCAACAATTAATTTGGCTATTTTAATGGCTTTTTCAAATAATCAATAAAAAAGGCATACTAAAAGTATGCCTTTAAATCTGGTGATTCACAACAACTTATTGGAATACCACTGTTTTATTGCCATCGACAATAATCCGGTCTTCCAGATGCCATTTCACTGCACGCGCCAGCACGTTACGCTCCACATCCTGACCCAGTTCACGCAGCTGCTCGACAGTAAAATCGTGGCTGACACGCTCCACATCCTGCTCGATAATCGGGCCCTGGTCTAAATCCGCGGTCACATAGTGCGCAGTTGCCCCAATCAGTTTCACGCCTTTGTCATAGGCTTGCTGATACGGGTTGGCGCCAACGAAAGCTGGCAGGAAGGAATGGTGAATATTGATGACTTTCATTTCCCATTTGCTGACAAATTCTTCATCCAGAATCTGCATATAACGTGCCAGCACCAGTACATCATTGCCCTGCATCAATTCATCAATTTTGGCATAGGCTTCGCGTTTATTTTCCTTGTTAACCGGCACCACTTCAAATGGAATACCAAAGTTCTCAACCGCTTCACGTAAAGTTTCGTGATTCGACACCACTTTGGTGATTTCACACGGCAGACCACCACGCGCATGACGCCATAACAGTTCCAGCAAGGCATGATCGACTTTAGACACTAAAATACCGACCTTTTTCACATCGGCCACCAAGGCCAGACGCCATTGCATTTCATAACGCTCGGCCACATTGCTGGCAAAGGTCTGGATCAGGCTTTCACGACGGCTTTGCAGATGATCCAGCTCGAATTCAACGCGCATGAAATAACGCCCGCCCTGAGCTTCAGTCGCGTATTGATCAAGTGCGGTAATATTTGCTCCCTGATGATACAAAAAGCTCGATACAGCCTGCACGATACCTGGCTTATCCTCACAAGTAATCAGTAAACGTGCAGTATTCGCAGTCGTCATATTCATGTTGGTTTATATCACTAATCAGTTAAATTGAAAAAATAAGCCGGCTATTCTAGCGCGTTTCCTTAACAGACTAAATAGGGGAATCAGTTTCTGTATTCTTGCTTGAAGATAAGCTGGCAAACAGTTCCGATGAACCCAGGGTCTGTAACAGGCCTTCATAGGTTTGACGGCTTTCACCACGCAAATACGCCCCTTCCAGGAATACCATCTGACGCAGCGCCTGCCAGACCCACTTCTCTTCCAGCGTATTCGAGTCGGTAATATGCCCCGACATATACAGGAAGTTGGTCCAGTTGGTCAGCACAATCCACAGGTTAATAATTAAGGCTTCAATTTCCGAGTCGGTCATTTCCATTAAACCGGCTTCCACGAAAGCTTTATAAATTTTTTGTCCCTGCTGCATCACCTGTCCGGCAAAACGCGGATACATTTTGCGGAAATCTTCGTTATTTTCCACCAGATGATAGACATCCCGATGCAAAAAGCGGTAGTTCCATAACTGGCTGCTAAGGACCTGAAAGTAATGAATCTTATCGTTGGCATCCAGCGGACGGTCATCTGGCAAGGCCAACATGCTCAGGGTTTCGGCCTGATACTGCTCCATCAGCTCTTTAATAATTTCGTTTTTATTGCGGAAATGATAGTACAAATTACCCGGACTCATGCCCAATTCAGCTGCAATATGATTGGTCGTCACGACACGTTCGCCACGTTCATTAAAAAGTTGCAGGCTTAACTGCAAAATACGTTCTTTGGTTTTCACCGTTTTCGAGTGTGACATCCTAAAGTAACCATTCTTTCAAACTGTTAAGAAACTAACAGATAAAGTAACTTGACTATTTAGAGTAAATACTCTAAAAACTAAATTAATTGATTCAATCGAATGGTAACACGCCATGAACAGTCAAACAAAAACAACTTCGATGACCACTCCCGACAGCACGCCCCATAACCTTGATGCACAACGTTTACATGATGTTCTGGCCCTGCAGAAATACGCCTATCAGCGCTATCCGCTGCCAACCGCCAAAGAACGGATTGACCGTCTGGCACGGTTAAAACGGGTGCTGGTTAAATATCAGGATCAGTTTGCCGAAGCAATTAATGAAGACTATGGTAACCGTTCGATGGGCGAGACCAAAATTGGCGAATTACTCACCTGCCTTGAACATATCAAATACTACAGCAAAAACCTCAGTGGCTGGATGAAACCATCCAAGCGACATGTCGGAATTATTCATCAGCCGGCCAAAGCCTGGGTGCAATACCAGCCTTTGGGTGTGGTCGGCATTATTGCACCGTGGAATTATCCGCTGTTACTGTCGGTCGGTCCGTTAATCTGCGCTTTAGCAGCCGGCAACCACGCCATGATTAAAATTTCCAGTGCCTCGATGCATTTTGGCCGCGTGCTGGAAAATGCCATTGCTGAAGCTTTCCCGCAGGAACTGGTGGCGGTCATTACCGGCGGCGGTGCGATTTCCGATACCTTTAGTCATCTGTCCTTCGATAAAATGATTTTTACCGGTTCGACCAATGTCGGTAAAACCGTGATGGCGGCGGCAGCCGAAAATCTGGTGCCGGTGATTTTAGAGCTGGGCGGTAAATCGCCCGTGCTGGTGCATCCATCAAGTGATATGGCCGATGTTGCCGAGCGGATTGCGGTTGGTAAACTCTGGAATGCCGGACAGACCTGCGTGGCACCGGACTATATGTTCCTACCTAAAGGCAAAACCGCCGAATTCCTGGGTCATTATGAACAATATATTAAGCAGATGTATCCAAGTCTGCGCGACAATCAGGATTACACCTCCATTATTAATGACAAGCAGTACAACCGGCTGCAGGGCTATTTAGACAATGCCCGTGAACAGGGCGCCCAACTGATTGAAATCAATCCGCAAAATGAACTGCTGGACGATGTACGCAAAGTCGCTCCGACCGTACTGACCGGGGTCACCACCGAAATGCGCATCATGAAAGAGGAAATTTTCGGACCACTGCTGCCCATCATGGAATATGAACAAATTGATGATGTAATCGAGTTTATTAATAGCCGTCCGCGTCCACTTGCATTATACTACTTCGACTTTGATCAGGCGCGTGCCGACTATGTCGCACAGCGTACCCATTCAGGGCATTTCGGACAAAACATGGTACTGACCCATGTCGCACAGGATGACTTACCATTTGGTGGTGTCGGTGCGTCAGGGATGGGCAAATATCATGGTCCCGAAGGATTCTTCAGTTTGTCGCATGAACGCTCGGTGATGTCTAATCCGAAGCTGTATAGCTTGAAATACATCCTGCCGCCGTTCAATAAGCCGATTCACAGACTAATTTCAAAGATGCTTCTTCGCTAAATGATCAAGGCATGAGCTATTAGCATGGCTCATGCTGCGTTTTCCTGAAAATCGCTTGTCTTTTAAGCGCATTTTTGGTATAAAACGCCCCTTGAATGAATTCATCCGTTTATTTTTGACTGGCCATACAGATTTGCTGTTGGCTAAATCAATGGAGTTACACCATGTCTAAGGTTTGCCAAGTTACCGGCAAGCGTCCAGTCGTTGGTAACAACGTCTCACACGCCAACAACAAAACTAAGCGCCGGTTCGAGCCGAACCTGCACCACCACCGTTTCTGGTTAGAAAGCGAAAAACGTTTTGTACGTCTTCGTTTAACCACTAAAGGTATGCGTATTATCGACAAATTGGGCATTGAAAAGGTTGTTGCTGACCTACGTGCTCAAGGTCAAAAGATCTAAGTAAGGAGTCAGGACAATGCGTGATAAGATTCGCTTAGTTTCTACAGCTGGTACAGGTTATTTCTATACCACGACTAAAAACAAACGTACTATGCCGGAAAAAATGGAAATCAAAAAATTTGATCCAAAAATCCGTCAACACGTAATCTTCAAAGAAGCTAAAATCAAATAATTTTGGCTTTTTGAAAAAAACGACCTCTCTGCAGGTCGTTTTTTTTGCACTTTTTTTCTTCCAGTTGTTAAAATTTCCTGATCTTTTCAATCTGGCACTCTCTGTGCTTGTCTTTTTTACCCTTAACCTTGGCTTAAGGAGTTGTTAGTGCCGCATGATGTAGAACTTATTATCTTATTGGCTGTCGGCTTTGGACTGGCCTTACTGTTCGGCTATATTGCCGCCCGTTTACGTTTACCGCCCCTGATCGGTTATCTGGTGGCCGGTATCCTGATTAGTCCAAATACGCCCGGCGTGGTCGGTGATATTCACCTGGCCAACCAGCTGGCTGAACTGGGTGTGATGTTCCTGATGTTTGGCGTCGGGATGCATTTCTCGCTCAATGACCTGATGCAAGTCAAACGGATTGCCCTGCCCGGTGCCATCCTGCAGATTACTGTCGCCACTTTACTGGGGATTGGAGTCTCGATGATGTGGGGCTGGAGTTTCGGCTCTGCACTGGTGTTCGGTCTTAGCCTGTCCTGTGCCAGTACGGTAGTTCTACTCAAAGCACTGGGGGATCGCGGCCTGCTAGACTCGGTCAACGGCAAGATTGCCGTGGGCTGGCTGCTGGTCGAAGATCTGGTGATGGTACTGGTGCTGGTACTGTTACCGGCTACTGCGGTCCTGTTGGGTGGACAGGCACTTGCCGGTAGTGCAGCTGATGAAAACATCTGGCTGACACTGGGCATTACCCTGTTAAAAGTCACCGGCTTTATTGCCTTTATGCTGATTGTCGGAAAACGATTGGTACCCTGGATTATGCAGGTGGTGGCGCGTCTAGGTTCCCGTGAACTGTTTACCCTGACTGTGGTCGCGGCGGCCGTGTCAATTGCCTTTGGTGCCTATAAAGTCTTTGGTGTGTCGATGGCACTGGGCGCCTTCTTTGCCGGTATGGTGGTGAAAGAGTCTGACTTTAGCCATCGTGCTGAAGAAGAAACCCTGCCGCTACGGGAGATTTTCTCGATCCTGTTCTTCGTGTCGGTGGGGATGCTGTTTGACCCGCGGATTCTGCTGGAAGAACCGCTGCATGTGCTGGCAGTGGTCGGCATTATCATGATTGGTAAAACCATTGCCGCCATGGCCCTGGTCCTGTTCTTCCGCTACCCGATTAACACTGCATTAACGGTGGGTGCTTCACTAGCGCAGATTGGTGAATTCTCCTTTATTCTGGCCACGCTCGGCGTATCGTTACAGCTGCTGTCTCTAGAAGGTCAAAACCTGATTCTGGCCGGTGCCCTGATTTCCATTACCTTAAACACCTTCCTGTTTTCGGCGATTGAACCGGTACAGCGCTGGATTCGCGAGCGCTCACATCTAGCCCGTTTGCTGGAACGCAGTGGCGACCCGCTGGCGATGTTACCCGATGAAGTTTCACAAGATTACCTGCGTGATCAGGTGGTGATTATTGGCCATGGTGAAGTTGGCCGCCGCATTACCAAAAACCTGATGGCAGAAAATATCAAGGTGGTGATTGCCGAAGAAAACCGTGAGATTGTCGAAAACCTGCGGGAAAAAGGCATTGCTGCGGTATCCGGTGTGGCTACTGAGCCCGGAGTACTGATTCAGGCACATATTCAGCATGCCCGTTTACTGGTGATTTCACCGATGGACATTATTGATATTCATAAAATTGTTGATATTGCGACTACTTTGAATCCGCAAATTCAGGTGCTGATCTGCGCAGAAAGCAAAGAAGAAGCCGAAGTCATTCGCCGTGACAATATCGGTGAGGTGTATTTTGCCAAAGAAGAAATGGCCAAGAACATGAGCAATCATATTTTAAACCAGATTGAAATTGCCCATCATCAACCACCCTCACATTAAGCCTCAGGCACAAAAAAGCGCACCTTCAGGTGCGCTTTTGCATTCCAGAGCATGAGCCGACTAGCTCAGATACTTCGGCTGCTCATCAACCACTTCGGCCTGCCATTCATTGACCTGCTTTTCCAGCAGCCCGAATAATGCGGCCTGAATCATGTGCTGGGCGACAATTGGCGTCTGATCTCCCAGCAGGGCTTTGACTTCATCATTAAACTGGATTTTGACCAGAGGTTCCTGTTCTGAACCAGCATTACGCAATGCCAACTCACCACCTTCAAGCTGAACCAATTCCAAAATCGCGTCCTGATTTCCAAATAAGGCTTTTAACTGTTCTATAGACATAATTCCTCCATGTTCAACATGGTGGCAAAGATGGACTCTTTGCATCGCTTAGATAGTTAATATGATGTCAGGTTTTCAGAATTCAAGGGACACTGGTCGGGTTTAGAATTCCACCATTTCATTTCTGAAACCATCAATTAACTGCATCAGCTCACGATGCCATTCACGCAGGATTTTGGTATCTGGCAGCCATGCTTGCGGGGTTTGAGTGACTTTAATAATCAGGTTCGATGAAGTCTCATCTTCCGGTTCCGGTGCGCTTGGCTCCGGCGTATACTGACAAAGACAATAAGCGCGTTTTAATTCAGCAATAAAGCCTTCTTTGGCCAGTTTTTGCAGAATCACCACTTCAGGCGATACCTGACCTTTGGCCGCCATCGCTTCTTCAATTGATTTTAAAGTCGGCTGCAGCTCATTCAGGCGGTAGTAACGCACCAGTTCCTGCAAAAAGGCCAGTACAGCACCATGCAGATGAAACACCGCTGCTTCGCGATGTGCCTGCGCCTGCTGGATATGTTCGGTTTGTTCGGCTTGCTGACATGAAAGACGGGCAAAATACAGTTTTTGATTGGTACGGTCGGCATGAAAGCGAGCAACACGGGACATGAATAGCGTTCCTAAATTTTGGCTTTTATTTCAACATTAAGCTTAAACGCTCTGCGTCCAAATGCCCAACAAAAAAATACATATGAGCGCTATCATCAGCATCGATATTTTCTACGATGGGTTTAAATAAAGAAAAATGCAGCGCTAAAAAAGGAGCCACTAAGGACTCCTGTTGATGTTCAAGCTTTCGGCTTGTCTTCCGCAGCTTTAACGCGAATGCCGGCACCTTTGACTTTCAGTGTGTTCAGGCCCTTAATCGCTTTGACGGCTTCACGACCATGCGGCATTTCCACAAAGCCAAAACCTTTGGACTTGCCACTGTCAGCCTCTTTAACAATCACCGCAGATTCTACTGTGCCAAACGGCTGAAACAGCGCCAGCAGTTCAGCATCGGTGATGGAACGCTCTAAATTACGTACAAGAATTTTCATTTACTTTTTCCAAATAGGCCAAATCATCCAAAAGCATGCGCCTACTCTACTCTGGAGATTGTGCATCAAGCTGCACAACACATGGCTCTAGTTTAATCGAGATCAATCCCAAAATCTAAACGAATCTTCTGGCGTTCGATCAGTGCACTTTTAACAGTTTGTTCACGGGTTTTATAATGGGTTTCACTTTGACACAGGTTACGGGTCAAATCGTTCAGAAAATAGCTTTCCACAGTACGTCCCTGTTCATCGACCGTATCTCTGGCCCACCAGCTGATGTTCTGCTTGGTCAGAATCAGCTCGTTTTGCGCCCGGGTTAAAGCCACATACAGCACCCGGCGTTCTTCTTCAACTTCGTCAAAATTCCCTTGCGCCCGTGCATGTGGATACTGCCCGGCAGTGACATTGGCCACATAGCAGACCTTCTGCTCGGTACCTTTGGCCGAGTGAATGGTAATAAGCGTGACCACATCATCATCTGACTGACGTTCAATCTCGCTAATCGAAATCGGATCAAGCACATATTCTTCCAGAAACTCGCTGAGCTGACCGTGTTTACTGGCCAGCTGCTTGACCAGATCAAAATCTTTAAGGCGTTTTGACCAGTCTTTTTTGGCGTAATTCTGTTCCAGCTGCTCCACCAGTGCCTCAATCGCCAGACTGACACAGACGTCGACTTTCTGTTTCAGTACCGCCATTTGCTTCATAATCAAAATGGTTTTATCCGGAATCCGGCCAAATTTCTCCAGCTTTTCCGCAATCTGCTCCATTTCCGGATTCAACAATAACTGCTGTGCCAGTTTACTGGCACCGACATCTCCCACGCCATTCCACAGGGTCAGAAAACGCATCCAGGCAATATCATCGGCGGGATTGGCAATGACCCGCAGCAGACTGAGCAAATCCTTGACATGCGCCGATTCCAGTAATTTCATGCCGCCAATAAAACGATACGGAACATTGGCGGCAATAAAGGCCGCTTCAATATGCCGCGCGGCAAAACTGGAACGCACCAGCACCATATGCTCCTGCCATGCTGCGCCCTGGATAAAGTGACGCTCTTTGATATCAATGGCAATCCATTTGGCTTCATCAAACTCATTCGGGAAAATGTGCATGCGCGGTTTTAAGCCGCTGCCACGATACGCCTCCAGCCGTTTGTCATAGCCGATCGGACTTTGATCCAGCAACCAGTTCGACAGGTCCAGAATTTCCTGGGTTGAACGATAGTTGCGTTCCAGTTTATAAATCTGGGCGCCCGGAACACGTTCTTTAAAATGATGAATATTTTCAAAGTCAGCACCACGGAAACCGTAAATCGACTGCGCATCATCACCAACACAGAACAGCTGCACCCGCTCTTTTAACGGCTCCAGCAAGGCCCATTGCAAAGGATTGGTGTCCTGCATTTCATCGACCAGCATGTGCTGGCACAATGATGCGACATAATCGACCAGCCCCTCTGACTGGGCCAGCGCCGAGGCGACAATTGCCAGAATATCGTCATAATCCAGAAAATGACGCACCTGCTTGCGCGCTTCATATTCTTTCATGATCTCGGCAATCTGATCTTTATAATCCAGACATTCCGGTAACTGTTTTTCCAGGGCAATACTCAGTTTTTGCCGGGTATTGCGGGCAAAAGAATACAGGTCACACAGCTGCTGTGGCTTGGGCAAGGCATTTGGATTTTTCTTGTCATCTTTACCACGCAGCAAACGGAACATCATGATCTGGTCATCACGATCAATAATCGAGAACTGTTCCAGCCCAAAGGCTTTCGGAATCCGGCGCAGCAGATACATACAGAAGGTATGGAAGGTAGAAGCACGCAAGCCCTTGGCCTGCTCGCCCAGCGCCAGCTCGACCCGCGCTACAATTTCAGCAGCGGCACGGCGGGTAAAGGTTAAAATCTGGATCTGGTTGGCCGGAACGCCCTGATCAATCAGATAAGCTGCACGCGCCACAATGGTTTTGGTTTTGCCACAGCCAGCCCCAGCCAAGACCAAACTATGCTTTGCTTCAGTGGTGGCTGCATTTTTCTGTTGGGGATTTAACTCGTCGATGAGCTGTGCAAGTGACATACCAAATCATTTCTCGAAAATTCAAAGCGAGATCTTATCATAAGCATCCCATCAACATAAAAACTAGCCTATTTGTAAACCCGGATCGTTTTCGAATTGAGTACTTCGTATTGCAGCCCCAGCTGTCTGGTCGTTACGTCCAAAAATTCAAAAAAGTTCGAATTGCGTAAATGAAGGGGGAATTGATGATTCATGTCGACATCTGAATCCACAATCAGCGTGACCTTCTTTTCAATTGCCAGCAGATTTTTTAAAACGTTCAGATGTATCTCATCAAAATTAAAAGACAGTACTCTCGGCTGTGAGTTTTGCTGTACAGGATTTTTCTTGAGATAATTTTGCATATTTTCGCGGTAGGCCGGTTTTGCAAAACTGTGTACGGTGATGCAGCTTAATATCAAAACCAAGATGATCTTTTTCATAATTTCCCTATTTATCATTTTTTTAAACCCTATTGGCATCTGGGTTTATCACGCTTTCTTTAGCGATCGCATGACATTTTCGACGCTGTCGGTTAAATTATTTTCCGCATTTCGAATCGCATCTTCTACTGAAATATCAGGTAGATTAATACCAATAATCTGTGTAAATCCCGCCTCCAGCAGTGGCTCAATGCCTTCACCGATCATTCCTGCAAACGCATAGACCGGTTTATTCAAGCTTTTCGCAACCTGTGCCACGCCAAATGGGGTTTTGCCCATGCAGGTCTGCCGATCAATTTTCCCTTCGCCGGTCAGGACCACATCGGCCTGTGCAATTTTTTCAGCCAACCCGGTTTGCTGAATTAGCAATTCAACACCTGACTGAATTTTTGCACGTGCAAAAGCAAGCAAGCCAAAACCCAGTCCACCGGCAGCACCAGCCCCGGCCTGATGTTGCACATTAACCCCGAGCGTTGCTTCAACCAGATTGGCAAAATAACCCAAGTTCTGATCGAGAATTTTGACCAGCTCCGGCGTGGCACCTTTTTGCGGTCCAAAAATGGCCGAGGCACCATGTTCCCCACAGAGCGGATTATTGACATCGCTGGCAATCAGTATCTCGGTGGTTGCCAAACGGGCATCCAAAGCACTGAGGTCAATCTCGCAGATCTGCTTTAAATTGCCGCCACACGGTTGCACCTCCAGGCCGGCCTGATCTAAGAATTTCACTCCCAACGCCTGTGCCATCCCACCGCCGGCATCATTGGTGACACTGCCGCCCAGTCCAATCACGATTTTAGACACGCCCAGATCCAGCGCCTGGCGGATCATCTCGCCAGTGCCATAAGTAGAAGTAAGCGCCGGATTGCGCTGCGCCAACGGAATAAGATGAATACCATTGGCCTTGGCCATTTCAATGACTGCAGTTTTGCCGTCGTCAATCAGGGCAAAGTAGCTTTCAACCTGTTGCTGCGGCAAAGGGCCGCGTACCCGACACGAAACTTTCTGCCCGGCACATGCATTTAACAGGGCATCGACGGTGCCTTCACCGCCATCGGCCAGCGGTACCAGACTACAGATTGCATCCGGAAACTGCCGCAAGATTCCGCGCTGCATGGCCTGGGCGGCCTGTACTGCGCTCAGGCTTTCTTTAAAGGAATCTGGTGCAATCACAAAACGAAGTGGCATGTGGTTTATCCCCAGCGTGGGTGTCCATTGTGGATAAGTGTTGACTTATCCGCATATTAGCGTAGCCAGCCAATTTCCGCGGCGGTCAGGTCATTAATGACGGTGTATTGCAGGCTGTCCGGCATTTTGCTGGTGCTGCTACTTAGCGGAATATGCCCGCCCATTAACTCAGCTTTCTGCTGTGGATAGCGTGGCTGTTGCTGCGGGTTGGCATAACCCAGCGGATAAATCGGCAGTCCGGTGGCCAGATCATATTTATCACTGGCGCCAAAGGCATGCAGTAATTCATGTGCCAGTACCACATGATTCTGCTGGTTCTGACGCTCGGCGGCAAACAGGTTAACCGAACCAATCCGGCCTTTTTCCAGCGCGGTAGAATGTTTTAAAGCTTTTTGATGAGCTGGATCATAATAGTTTAAATACAGGGTCACATGCGGTGCGCCATCAACTGACTGATGCTGACGCCAGGCATAAAACCGGAACTTGAGGCTCCAGATGATGCTATCGAGTAAAGAAGCCTGTTCCGGTACCTGTGGCGGCAACTGTTTCAGTTCCCGGCCAAGCTGCAGATAAAAATATACCGGTTGCTGGCGATACTGTGCTGCGGCCTGCTGCAAATACTGCTGCACCGTTTGAAAACTGCTGTTAGACAGCTGCTGGATATAAAGCTGCGTGCTGTCCTGTCCATCAGCATTCACCGGATGCAAGAGCACCCGCACTGGTTTATTCCAGTCCTGATTCTGGTCACGATAGGCATTTACCGCCACAATGAAAAGAATCAGCAACAGGATCAGGATACGAATCTTTTTCCACATCGGCTTAAGCGCTCTGTTTTTTGAGTTTTCTCAGATACATCTGACTCATTTCAATTTTGGTTTCAAACAGATTCAGAGTTTTAATGAGTCCGGAAAGCTTGGCCCGGCCATAGTTTCTGGAATCAAAATCCGGTTTTACCGCGCTGATATATTGCCCGACCATGCCCAGATTGGCCCAGCCATTTTCATCGGCATTGTCTTTGACTGCTTTATAAATCAGATTCAGTGTGGCGCGATCCATCATCTCTGCAGCCGGGTTTTCTTTCGGCACAGTGCTGGATTTTAGCTCGGAGTTTTTTGCACTTTCTAGGTTCTTTTTGTCCTGAACCGGGCTGATTTCATCTTCTTCAGCATTTTTCAGTTCATTTTCAGAGATCAGGTTTTCAATATAAATAAATTTATCACAGGCTTTTTTAAAGGCTTCCGGAGTGGATTTTTTGCCAAATCCATAAACACTCAGGCCATTTTCACGAATCCGTGAGGCCAGCGGAGTAAAGTCACTGTCACTGGACACAATACAGAAACCATCCAGCGCTCCGGCATAGAGCAAATCCATGGCATCAATAATCAGGATCATGTCGGTGGCATCTTTGCCTTTGGTATAGGCAAACTGCTGTACCGGGGTAATGGCATGCGGCAACAGCACATCACGCCACTTTTTCAGGGTTTCACTGCTCCAGTCCCCATAGACCCGTTTCACGCTGGCAATGCCATATTTGGCGACTTCTTCAAGCACCGAAGCAATAGCGTGAATCGAAGAGTTATCGGCATCAATTAACACCGCAAATTTTTTTGTTTGGATATCCACCGGTTCCCCAAGCGCTTATTATTCAAATTTATTGTGGAGTTGATTTTGACATAAAAAATGCCGACTGATGTCGGCATTTTTTATTTTTAGCTTTTAGGCTTCAACCCATTTGCCATCCTGATATACCAGACTCCATTTGGTCTGCTTGCCTTCAGGGGTTTCAGAGCCAATATATTGCGCCTGATTTTTACGGCTGAATTTCACCAGAGTCGGGTTGCCTTCTGGGTCTACATCGGGTGCTTGCAAAATGAATTGATATTTTGGATCAAGCTGGTCAGCAACCGTACGCAGTTCCGCCACCTTCGGTGCACGGGTTTCACGCACTTTCGGGAACTTGCTGGCCGCCAGGAATAGACCGGCAGCGCCATCACGCAGGACAAAGAAGTCATCGTGCTTGGTCGAGCGTAAATGTTCCATCTTGATGGGGTCGACACGCGGCGGCGCAGGCTGACCGTTTTTCAAGACTTTACGGGTATTGTCACAGCTGGTGCAGGCAAAGTATGGACCAAAACGGCCAGTTTTCAGCTGCATTTCGCCATCACATTTATCACATGGAATGGTCGGGCCATCATAGCCTTTAATCTTGAACTCGCCTTCTTCCAGCTCAAAACCGGCACAGTCCGGGTTATTACCGCAAATATGCAATTTACGACCACCATCAATCACGTAGCTATCCATGGCAGTTTCACAGATCGGGCAGCGTTTTTTCGACATCAGGTCGGCGGTTTCAGCACTGTCATCATCTGACAGGGCTGCCAGAGATTCTACAGGTGTTAAATTCAGAGTGCCCTTACAGCGTTCTTTTGGCGGCAGGTTATAACCGGAACAGCCGAGGAATACCCCGGTAGTGCCGGTACGAATCTGCATTGGACGTTCGCATTCCGGACAATGCACGGCATCCACTTCCACCGGCAGGTTACGGCGCATACCCTGTTCGCCCTGTGCATTGGTCAAACGGGTTTTAAAATCACCATAGAAGCTGTCGAGCAGATCTTTCCAGTTGCGTTCACCATCGGCCACTTTATCCAGCTGACCTTCTAAGTCCGCGGTAAAGTCGTAGTTCATCAGGTTGTTAAAGCTTTCATCCAGACGGTCGGTGACAATTTCACCCATCTTTTCCGCAAACAGGCGGCGGTTTTCCAGCTTGACATAACCACGGTCCTGAATGGTGGAAATAATCGCTGCATAGGTCGATGGACGGCCAATGCCACGTTTTTCCAGTTCTTTCACCAGCGAGGCTTCGGTAAAACGTGCCGGCGGCTTGGTAAAGTGCTGTGATGGGTCCAGCTTTTGCAGTTTTAGCACTTCGCCGACTTTCACTGCAGGCAGCAATACATCATCATCAGACTTGTTCTGACCACGTACTTTGGTAAAACCATCAAAGACCAGGGTACGGCCTTTGGCTTTCAGTTCTACCCCATTGGCATTGACCAGAATGGTCGATGATAAATACTCGGCCGGAGTCATCTGACAGGCCACAAACTGACGCCAGATTAAATCGTATAAACGCTGGGCATCACGCTCGACACCAGCCAGGCTGTCGCCTTTCAGACCGACATTGGATGGACGAATCGCTTCGTGAGCCTCTTGCGCGCCGGCTTTGTTGCCGTAGCGGTTTGGCTTGGCCGGTAAATATTTTTGGCCATACTCGGATTCAATATGCGTACGCACCATATTCACGGCGTCATCACTCAGGAACGTCGAGTCGGTACGCATATAGGTAATAAAACCGGCTTCATACAGACGCTGTGCCAACATCATGGTTTTCTTGACCGAGAAACCTAGACGGGTACTGGCCGCCTGTTGCAGCGTTGATGTGATATATGGCGCACTCGGATTCACCTTGGTTGGCTTGTCTTCACGTGCAGCCACCGTATAATCTGCATCTTTAATCAGGTTCAGCAAGGCATCAGTTTCAGCCTTGTTACGCAGCTTTAAGGTCTTGCCATTTTGCTTGACTGCTTCCAGACGAATATCATCTTGTGCAGATTTGGTATCGGCAAATACCTGCCAGTATTCTTCCGGAATGAAGGCACGAATTTCACGTTCACGCTCTACCACCAGTTTGACGGCTACTGACTGGACACGACCGGCTGACAGACCACGGGCAATTTTTTCCCACAGCAATGGCGAAATCATAAAGCCAACCACACGGTCCAGGAAACGGCGCGCCTGCTGTGCATTGACTTTATTGGTGTCTAGACGTGCCGGATGCTTAAAGGCTTCCTGAATGGCATTTTTGGTAATTTCGTTAAACACCACACGCTGATAACGCGCATCATCACCGCCAATGACTTCTTTTAAATGCCAGGCAATGGCTTCCCCTTCACGGTCCAAATCCGTTGCCAGATAGACTTCATCGACCTGCGATGCCAGTTTTTTCAATTCAGCAACAACATTTTCCTTGCCCGGTAGCACTTCATACTGGGCTTTCCAGCCATGCTCCGGGTCTACCCCCATGCGGTTGACCAAGGCCTGCTGGGCTTTTTCTGCTTTTTGTGCTTCGGTCAGTTTGGCACGTGTGGTGGTTTTCTTTTCTGTACTTTTACTGGCGCCTGTAGGCAAATCACGCACGTGACCGACCGACGACTTTACAATGTAATTCGAACCGAGGTATTTGTTGATTGTTTTCGCTTTTGCAGGCGACTCCACAATCACCAAGGCACGTTTAGCGCCATCGGCAGATTTTGCTGTAGTGCTTTTCGATGTGGAGCGAGGAGCGTTCGCCATAGTTAACCGTAGTTCCTGTGAAAATGTTTTAAATTAAAGTTCAGCCAAAGAATGTAAATATGCCTTGATGTCATCCAGTTGGGTGGCTTTCAGATCAGCTTCTTCATCCCAATAGAGTCCTACACAGTTTGCCTGCATATCAATAGCATAAATGCCCTTTAATGCAACGGGTGTATGATTAAATTTTTCCTCACCATGCACCAGTTCAAGCTGCTGATCGACCACCCGGGCGCGCATTAACGGCAAGCGGGCCTCTGGAATCAGTACGCTATAATAGGCCACCATACTGGCACGGCTTTCTGTGGCCATCGGAATTTTGGTCCAGTCCGGCGCAGCCACCAGACGCGGATGCAGGCCCATCTTGCGGGCTTTTTCACGCATCAGGCCGAGGGCTTTTTCTCTTGGACTGACACGCAAACCAAAAATCGAGCCCAGCACAAAAATGATGATGGCCAGTGCCACCCAAATTCCAGTATTTTCCATAGCTCAACCTTTATGTTCTTTTATTAGAGTTGCATAAGCGCCATATAAAACGCAAGTTTGCACGATAAAATTAATTCAGGAACATTTCGTGGCTATAGACCACTTCATGCCCGTTCCAGTAGATATAGCCTTTTTCCAGCAGTTCCTTGAGCAATAACCGCACGTCGGACTGGGGAAACATCTGTTCTAACAGGTCACGCAAGGCATAAATATCTTTGGGTTTATCGGCTTTCAGTTCGCGCAGTTTACGCGCCACTTCCAGCTGTACCGGATCAATCTGGTCAAAGTTTTTAAACAGCGGCTGCTGCGCACTTTGAATCGGCGCGGCGACAGAGTCCTGTTCAATAACAGGAGCAGCTCCGCTTTCTGTCGACTGTAACTGTTTTAAGGCCTGATCCAGACTGCTGGCCACCGGTGTTTTTTCAGCAGAGGCATTTAAATCCAGCTGAATCCACTGTTTCAGCACCTTCTTGCGAAAGGCAATTTGCTCATCATAACGCTTGATAATTTTCAGATTAATTAACAAACCGACCAGACGCTGGGCTTTTTCCGGCACCACCTGCAAAATATTGCTGAGAGAGTTTTTCAGCTTCTCGACCGTATTCGGTTTACCGCTCATTTTTGCCAGAGCATCACAGTATTTTTTGACCAGTTGCAAATACGGTTTTTGCTGGATGGTGGCAATACTCGGCAAGCTGTATTTTGGCGTATGAAGTGGCTGCGCCGCATCTTCTGGCTGAATCAAAATCAGATGGGCACTGATATTCGAGGCCTGTAGCATCTGCACCAGAATATCGCTGCTGTCCTGGGCCGAAATAATTTCGACATGGCTATCTGGCTCAAGTAATGCCATTAACTGCCCGACCACCACGGCATATTCAAACTCTTTATGCGGTGCTTCTGGGGTGTCCAGTACCACCACCTGAGCGCTGTTCATCCAGCTGGCCAGTTCAGTCAGGTCATCCAGCGCGTACTCAAAGCGTCCGGCACAGTTAAACAGGTAGAGTGTCGAATAATGCTGCAGAATATCGCGCAGCAGTTGTGCCGTAGGCATATTCTGTTCAAGATCTAAAAGTACAACTTTCTGGGTCATGACAAAAAATAAAGGATCTGAGAGCCGAAAGTGGGCATTAGAGCCGGAAGTGAGATAAAGGTCAAATTTTTTTATTGTGGCGCTGTGATCGCTGCCTCAAAAGCGGCTGGAGCTAAACCGATCTACCAGTATCTTCTTTATATGGATACCTTAAAATAAACCCGCATTCAGGCTGCGGGTTTATCAATAGATTGTGCGGAATGTTCTAGCAATTGACAGATTAATAATGCGGCGGAATATTGGTCAGCGGATCGAAGGGAGCAATGCCTTCAGACAGGTCAGCTGACTCAACCCGTTGATAAAGCAGCTGCATTTGTTTCTTGAGGTCGGCAATTTCCAGATTCTGTTTAGTCACCTGCTCATTCAGCTGTTCAACTAAATCATCTAAAAATGCAATTCGGACTTGCAAATCTTCAATGGGTGCGGAAAATGACGCCTGATCATTTAGATTTTGTTGTTTAGTCATTTTAAATCCTCATTTGAGATTTTTCAGGAAACACTATGGCCTATATTACCCTAAGGGATGTCCAACTCGCGTTTGGTGGACCCGCCCTGCTCGACGGCGCGAACTTTACTCTTGAACGTGGCGAACGAGTGTGTTTGATCGGCCGTAATGGTGAAGGTAAGTCTACCTTACTTAAACTGATTGAAGGAAGCTTACTGCCCGATGCCGGTGAAGTCTCGATTCAAAATGGCTTAACCGTGTCCATGCTCACCCAGGATGTCCCGATGGATTCGGGCAAGGTTGCCGATATTGTCGCCGATGGTGCCGGTGAAGCAGCAGAGGTCCTGCGTGCCTATCATGCCGCCAATGATGCCTGCGTACTGGGCGATATGGCCGCCTGCGAGCGCATGGGTGAACTGCAACACAAACTGGATCAGCTTGATGGCTGGGCACTGGAAAACAAGGTCAACTCTATTTTAAGCAAAATGGGGCTGGACCCGAATGCCGATCTGGCAGATCTTTCCGGTGGCCGTAAACGCCGCGTGCTGCTGGCCCGTGCCCTGCTGACCCAACCGGACATCCTGTTACTGGATGAGCCGACTAACCATTTAGATGTTGAAAGTATCGAATGGCTGGAAAAATTCCTGCTCGATCAGAACAACCTGACCTTATTGTTTATTTCGCACGACCGGACCTTTGTCGACAGTCTGGCAACCCGTATTGTCGAACTGGATCGCGGGATTCTGCGCAGTTATGAAGGCAACTATTCACGCTATCTGGATCTCAAAGCCCAGCAGCTGGAAGCAGAAGAAAAACAGAATGCCCTGTTTGAGAAAAAACTGGCCGAAGAAGAAGCCTGGATCCGTCAGGGTATTAAAGCGCGTCGTACCCGCAACGAAGGTCGTGTTCGTGCCCTGAAAGCCTTACGCGAAGAATCCAAAGCGCGTCGCTTCCAGCAAGGTAAAGTCAACATGGGCGTACAGGAAGCTGCGCGTTCAGGCAAACTGGTCTTTGATATTGAACATCTGGGCGTCAGCTATGATGGCAAGGCGCTAATCAAAGACTTCTCGGCCATTGTCATGCGTGGCGACCGGATTGGTCTGGTCGGAGATAACGGGGTCGGTAAAACCACCCTGATTAAAGCCATTTTGGATGAAGTAGAACACAGCGGTACCGTTAAAATCGGCACCCAGCTGGAAATTGCCTATTTTGATCAGCTGCGTAACCAGCTCGATTTGGAAAAATCGGTCAAGGACAACGTTTCTGAAGGTTCCGACTTTGTTGATGTCAATGGACAGCGCCGTCATATCTACAGCTATCTGCAAGACTTCCTGTTTAACCCGGAACGTGCGCGTACCCCGGTCAAAGCCTTGTCCGGCGGTGAACGTAACCGCGTGCTACTGGCCAAACTCTTGCTGAAACCATCCAATTTAATTGTGATGGATGAGCCGACCAACGATCTGGATATGGTCACGCTGGAACTACTGGAAGAAATGCTGGCTGAATACAAAGGCACCTTGCTGCTGATTTCGCATGACCGTGCCTTTATGGACAACGTGGTCACCTCGACCTGGGTGTTTGATGGCAAAGGCCATATTGAAGAATATGTCGGCGGCTATCAGGACTATTTACAGCAGCGTCCGGATCAAACCGTGGTTGACCAGAAAATGGCGGTGAAAAAGGCCCAGGCTAAGGCAGAAGCAGCAAAAGTAGAAGCTGCTCCGGCGCCTGTGAAAAAGAAACTCAGCTATAAAGATCAGCGTGAGCTGGATCAGCTGCCGGCTGAAATTGAAGCGCTGGAAACAGAACAGGCTGCACTGTCAGAAAAACTGGCTGATGGTTCCTGGTTTGTATCCGATGCCGAAGCTGCAACCCAAGCCTCGCAGCGTCTGGCAGAAATTGAAGAAATCCTGCTGGAAAAACTGGAACGCTGGGATGAGCTGGAAAATATGAGCAAAGGCGGTTAATTCACCCGCTTCACAGCATCTGCCGGACAGCGGCAGATGCTTTTTATCTTCAAAATCGTTCATGCTACACTGCATTTAACCTTCATTTTAAAACGTCACTATGCCGCAACCGCAAGATTATCAACCTGGTGAATTTCAATGGTCCTTTCTGCTGCCGAAATACTGGAGCATCTGGATCGGTATTATCTTCCTGATGATTTTGGCAATCTTGCCGTGGGCCATTCAGTACCGTTTGGGTCAGTGGCTGGGCCAGCTGGCGTTTCGCTATCTGCATTCACGCCGTAAAACCACTGTCCGCAATCTGGAGCTGTGCTTTCCGGAATGGTCTGCGCAAGAGGTGCAGGACAACGCGCGCCAGGTTTTTGTTGACCAGATGATTGGCGTATTTGAAACCCTAAATGCCTGGTATAGCCCGAAATGGTTCCAGGGCCGGGTCAGTATTGAAGGTCTGGAATATATTCAGCAGGCGCAAGCGGAAGGCAAAGGCGTCTTGTTGCTGGGCACCCACTCGACCCTGCTTGATGCTGGCGGCTATTTATGTGCCCAGTATTTTGAACCCGATGTGGTCTATCGTCCGCAGAACAATCCGCTGTTAGATATGCTGATTTACCGCTGCCGGGCCACCATTTATGCCCATCAGATTGACCATGATGATATGCGTGGTCTGGTACGTAACCTGAAAAATGGCCATGCCATCTGGTACAGTCCGGATCAGGATTTTGGCCTGAAACAAGGCGTAATGGCGCCATTCTTTGGCGTGCCGGCAGCCACCGTGACTGCGCATCGTCGTTTACTGAAAATGACCAAAGCCGCCGCAATTCCGCTGTATTTCTACCGCCATGGTGATCTTAAAAATCCGAAATATCATGTCTTGATTGAGCCACCGGTTGAGCGTTTACCAAGTGAGGATGAAGTCGATGATGCGACGCGTGTTAATTTGATTATTGAACGTCAGCTGCGCATCGCGCCGACTCAATATATGTGGTTTCATCGCCGTTTTAAGACCCGTCCACAAGGCTATGAGCAGCTGTACTAAGCAATACAGCTGTATTAAGCCAATCTTTCTGCGAGTCAAATACCATATGCTGATCAAAATACCAGGACACGACAGCCCATAAAGTTAAACCCGAGTTCTGCATCCTGCAAAACTCGGGCTTATGAGGTTGTGCTTTCAAAACTTTTTTGTTGTTATCTCTGGCTTTCCATTCCTGCATCATCTCCATGATGACAATCCACCGGCTTCAACTTCCTTAACGGGACTCTCCTTTCCCAACTCCATCTGCCGATATGCTTAGAATACGCAGCTTGCTCGGTTTAAGCTATTGGCCATCGGCCTAAATCTGTGTAAGCCATTTCTTACACTTTTCCTCAAATTTCATGGCGTCTTGCTGCCCTGCTTATAATCCTGAGCCAAATCATCGGTCACGATTTTTTCTTCCCGCTCGGCTTTTTCAATGCCTTCCTGAATCGCCTCCTGCGCTTCTTCTTCATCGGCTTCAGTCTGTTCCAGCTCTCCCTGAATGTGCTCAAACACCCGACCGGTCTGTAACACCACATAGACCGGAAAATGATCTGAGCCCATATGTGGCAAACGCTTCATCTCCACCAAGGCAAAATCGGTACTGTGAAACACATGGTCCAGCGACCAGCGCAATAAGGGATAATCTGCATGGAAAGTATTGACATAATGCCGGCCGACGCGCGGGTCCAGCAGGCCACTGATGCGCTGAAACAGACGTGTGGTGCGGGACCAGGCCACATCATTCAGGTCGCCCATCACAATACAGCTTTCATCCAGATCTTTAATCTGATCGCCGACAATTAATAGCTCGGCATCACGCAGGGTCGAATCTTTGGCTTCAGTCGGACTCGGCGGTTTTGGATGCAGACAATACAGCTGCACCGGCTGGCCTGAACGCAGGATCACTGTGGTATGAATTGACGGAATTTCATCACTAAGGATAAATTTCACTTCAGTTTCTTTTAAGGGCAGGCGGCTATAGAGATGCATGCCATATAAATTGTCCAGCGGCACCGGCACGCGATAAGGATAATCCGGTTCAATCACCGCCAGCTGCTGCTGCCAGACCGTATCGGTTTCCAGCGTCAGTACCAAATCGGGCTTGTATTTCCGGATTTCAGCAATGAGCAGGTGATATTTCTGGTTGGTGGTCAGCACATTGGAGACCATTAACGAAATTTGCTGATCAGGGTTCAGCTGCTCCGGCTTGACCTTTTTGACCTGCTTTTTCCAGATAAAGGTATAAGGCAGCACCATTTTCAGCTGGTACGCCAGAGCGGCAATCAGACCGGTTAAAATCACATAGCGCGGCGTATCCCAGGCCGCATCCCACAGCAGCATCAGCACAAAGGCCACAATCCCCAGCACCAGAACCTGCAATCTGGGAAAATCGGCACCTCGAAACCACCATTCATCGCGCGGAATCAGCGACCAGAAGCTGATCCAGATGACGAAAATGGCCAGCATTTCCACCCAAATCATATGCACCTACTTAGAAAGTTCATTTTTCTCGTTTTTTTTAAATAGAAATCTAACGTTATCAATTTTGTATGTAACACAAACAAGTTATTTCACTCAATAATAATGATGTTTTGATTATGTAGAGCTTGCAGTTGTGTCCCCTTTTGATACACTCATACTCCTTTTTGTTTTTTTACGCACCGAGGCAAAGTGACATGAAAGTAGGTCTGGTCGGTTGGCGCGGGATGGTAGGTTCCGTCCTTATGCAACGTATGGTTGAAGAGAATGATTTTGCTCATTTTGAGCCATTTTATTTCTCTACCAGTAATGCCGGTGGTGAAGCACCAGCGTTTGGCGGTAAAACTGCCCCAGCACTTATGGATGCAACGGACATTAACAGTCTGAAGCAAATGGATGTCATTATTACCTGTCAAGGTGGCGACTATACCTCAGACGTGTTCCCGAAACTGAAAGCCGAAGGCTGGAACGGTTACTGGATTGATGCAGCATCTACCCTGCGTATGGATGATGAAGCAATTATCGTACTTGATCCGGTGAACATGAACGTGATTAAAGACGGTCTGGTGAAAGGCACCAAAACATTTGTTGGCGGTAACTGTACGGTTTCACTCATGTTGATGGGCTTAGGCGGTCTGTTCCAGAACAATCTGGTGGAATGGGCAACCTCGATGACTTATCAGGCAGCTTCGGGTGCAGGCGCACAAAACATGCGTGAACTGATCACCGGTATGGGCTACCTGTATAACAACACCAAAGAACTGCTGGATGACCCACGCTCTCCAATTCTGGACATCGACTCTAAAATTGCTGAACTGCAACGTGGCGAAGGTTTCCCGTCAGCCAACTTCGGTGTACCGCTTGCCGGTTCTTTAATTCCATATATCGACAAACAGCTGGAAAATGGCCAGTCGAAAGAAGAATGGAAAGGTCAGTCTGAAACCAACAAGATTTTAGGCAACCAGCAAATCGTACCAATTGATGGTCACTGTGTCCGTATTGGTGCCATGCGTTGTCACTCTCAGGCCCTTACCCTGAAACTGCGTAAAGATGTACCTCTGGATGAAATCGAAGATATCATCGCCAGTGCCAATGACTGGTCGAAAGTGGTACCAAATACCCGTGAAGCCTCAATGACAGATTTAACGCCTGTTGCAGTAACCGGTACCTTAACTGTTCCTGTGGGCCGTTTACGCAAGCTGAACATGGGTAAAGAATACCTGGGCGCGTTCACCGTCGGTGACCAGTTACTGTGGGGTGCGGCAGAACCGTTACGCCGTATGCTACGCATCTTAATTGACTACAAAAACGCGTAAGCCTTTTAAGCAAAAGTAAATTACAAAAAGCCGATCTGAAAAGATCGGCTTTTTATGTAACTAGCCTGTAAATATTTTACAATCGACTTACAACTCGCTAATCTATTCTTTTCGCTATGCGATAAATGACCGAGCTAACGATTAAGATGACCGTATATAACAAATTAAAGATCGCGATTTTAGCTATTCTTGCCTCACAACATATTCATGCGATTAATGTCGATCCTGTTCAGATTCAGTCAGCACCTGGGGAATTGCTGTATGCTGAAATGAACTTCCGTCAGTCCAATGTCAATGCGCCAATTGAAGTCAGTCTGGCCTCGGCAGAAGACTTGATGGCCATTGGTGCCAGCCATCGTCCACCGGGTCATTTAAATTTCTTTACCCGACGTGATGGTGCCGGCAACGGGGTGATTACCATTACCTCTTCTCGGCCACTGACCGATACCGAACTGAATATTGTGGTCAAAATTCGTGAAGGCTCGGCCACGCGTTTACAGCATATTAAAACCTCACTAAAACGTAGTACCCTGGCAGAACAACGCGCGCAGTTGCAACCGAAAGAGCAGCCACTAACACCGGTCATGGTCGTGAATGAACGGGACATTGCCTTAAACTTGCCGACCAGTACCGCCTATACCACAGCCACGGCATCTGCCAGCACCACGCGCAGTGTAGAAGCACCCCTAGCGATTCAAGCCAGCCCGCCACCGGCTTTAAGTCCATCAACCACACCAGCTGTCAGCGCAGCAGCACAGCCGGCTGCAAGCCCAGTGTCAGCGGTTACGCCATCGACTTCGGCGACATCAGCTCAACCGGCCTCTACACATAACGCGGGCAACACAGCTGCCGTAAATACAGCTGCTTCGGTTTCAGCAGATCCACTGGTCAAGAAATATGCCGAGCAGTTAAAAGCTCAGCAACAGCAAGCACCGGCAAAGCCGGCACCAGTTACAGCACCCAAAGCACCTGCTCCATCTGCGCCAGCATCAACCACAGCACGGCATGTGGTGCAATCCAATGAATCGCTATGGGCAATTGCCTCACGTATTGCCGCAGAGAACCAGCAGCCGGTCGGCGAAGTGATGCAGCAGATTAAAGCCCACAATGAACATGCCTTTATTCAGGGCGATGCCAACCGTTTACGCCGCGGTGCAACCTTGAATTTACAGGCCGTCAGCAGCGGGCAAAAAGCCGCGAAAAAGACCGTGCCAATCCCGGCAACCCAGCCTTCACGCCAGTCTGGCAAGGCCAAATACCGGATCAGTCAGGCCGAAATGAGTCTGGTGGCAGAAAATCAGCAAGATTCTGCCCAAGGTTCTGCCAAAAAGAACACACAAAGCGCGCAAACCTCAGAAGAGTTGTCACTAAAAGTTATGACAGCGCGTGAGAAAACCGTTAAATTACAGAGAAACGTAACACAGTTAGAATTGGCATTAAGTCAGAAGGATCAAAGAATTCAATTACTCAATGCGCGTCTTGCTGAATTGCAACAACAGTTGAAAAAGCAACAAGCCGAAAATAAGCCAAAACTCTAACGTATTACTCAACATGATTTTTTCAGGAGAGATGGTTTATTCCTCTCTGCCTAAGGGGTAGCAACATGCTGATTTATGTGATTCCATTTATTTTGTTACTGGTCATCGCGCTGGTGTTAAAAAAGCGTGAAGCCAATAAAGAATCCGAACCAGCAGCAAAAAAACCGGCTGCAGCCAGTAAAACCAAGGCCAAAAAAAGCACCACTACGAAAAAAACTACGGTTAAAAGCACTGTAGTGGCCGAGCCTGTTGCCGAACCACAAGGAAGCACACCACTTCCGGCAGATTTACGCCAGACCATTGAAACCCAGATTCGTGACCGTAACTTTTTCTCGGCCGAAGCGCAGATTAATCAGGCCCTGAAACGCGACCCGACGTTGCATGAGCTGTATCTGCTGTTACTGGATGTGCATCTGACCCAAAAAGATGAATTTGCCACCCGCCAATTGCTGGATCATCTGAAGAACCTGGGACTGGAAGATATTCTGGCTCAGGCCAATGCCAAGGTAGATGCGCAAAAAGCCCCGCAGGCCAAAGAAGAACTTATTGAATTTACCCCAGCAACGCCTGTAGCAGTTCAAGCCACACCTGCTGAAAAAGCCCAAACTACCGCAGATTTTGATGCCCTGATTCAATCCAGCAGTTCAAGCACAGCCAGCACGTCATTTGACCAGCTACAACAGTCACTCAAAACTGAAACGCCTGCCGAAGCAAAAACAGAGGAACTGCCAGCACTGGATCTGGAATTTACCCCAAGCACTCCGGCTGCGCCTGTTAACACCCCTGCGCCAGCAAAAACAGAAGAGGTTCAGCCTCTTGAATTTAATCTGTCTTTTGACTCGGCTGCCAGCACCCAAGTGGCTGCACCGGTAACACCGGTTGAGCCAGTGACTCCGGCTGCACAAGAACCTCAGGCACTGGATTTCTCGTTTGAGCTGGAAAAGACTGCAACTGAAGCCACACCTGCGACCACACCAGCTGTCACCACCCCACCTGCGGAAGAAAAATCAGAATTTAGTTTTGATTTCTCGATCAGTCCTACACCGGTGGCTGAACAGCCGGTAGAACCTGCGGTTACCGCACCAGCAGACACTGCACCGCTATTCCAGTTTGACTTAGATAGCGCACCAACCATTGAAGCGACACCAGCAACGCCTGAAGCACCAATGGTTGAAGAGCCCGCTATTGCTGCGGTGGCGGCAACTGCAGTGGATCCGCATGATCCGCTGATTCAGTCCTTCCCTGAACTGGCCGAAGTCAATGAAATCCAGCTGAATCTGGAGCTGGCTCAGCAATATATTGAGCTGGGTGCCTATGATGCGGCCCGTGCCCTGCTGGCAGAAAAAGAAGCAAACTATTCTGCAGCACAGCAGCAACACGCCACGCAGTTACTCAATCAAATAGCTTCTTAAAGTAAATCTCACTAAGATAAAGCAGTCATCCTTGGCTGCTTTTTTTATGATGAAAAAAATTGCATTAATTTATATGGGCGGTACCTTTGGCTGTGTCGGCGAGCCACTCAGCCCCATGCCTGCAAAGCAGTTTCTTCCCCAGCTGCGTCATGTGCTACCGCTGCATCTATCGGTAGAATGTTTTGTGGCGCCGGTGATTCAGGACAGCAGCCGCTGTACCGCGACCGACTGGTTACGTCTGGTGCAGTTTATCCAGCAGCTGCAGTTACAACAGTTTCAGCATTTTGTCGTCATTCATGGCACCGATACTTTAAGCTATGCCAGTGCCGTGCTGGCACACTTTATCGCGCAGTCTGCACATGTAGTGCTGACTGGCAGCCAGTATCCACTGCTGACCATAGATGGACAGAACACCCGTGACTTCAGCGATGCGCTGGATAACCTGAATTTCGCCCTGGAATCGGTGCTGCAATTGCCGGTTGGCGTGTATCTGGCGTTTCATCATCAATGTTTCCATGGTCGCAGCGCCTTAAAATGCCACACCACTGAATTAGATGCTTTTCAGGGTCAGGCCGCCAGCAGTGCTTTACATCAAAAAGAACAAGCCGCCTACTTGGTACAGGCTGCAGATCTGGACAAAGCACAACACTTCAACTGCATGAGTGTGATGATGCAGCCGATCGGTTTAGAGCAGCAGCTCGCCAATTTGAAACTGATCGCCCAGCAGCCACCGCATTGCCTGATTTTACAAGGCTTTGGTACTGGTAATCTGGCTGTAAATGAAACACTCCTGACGTTGCTGCAGTCCATACAGGCGCAAGATTGTGCCGTGATTCTGACCACCCAAGTGCCATTTGGCCCATTGGATCAGCGTTATGCGATCAGCAGCTGGATCCAGAACAGTAAAATTTTAGTCAATGATGGCTTTGGACATGCAGATCTGTATGCAAAAGCATTAAAAATGTATTTACAATACCCGCGCAGAGAACAATGGCAACAGCATTGGTATGACTAAGGCCAATTTGAGGTGAATATGCAACGTTTTGCGGTCGGGATTGAATTTTGTGGTATTCGCTACCGGGGCTGGCAAACCCAGCAACCAGGCGTCCCGAGCGTGCAGGAAACGCTGGAAAAGGTCCTCTCCAAAATTGCCGATGAACCGATTATCCTGCATGGCGCTGGCCGTACCGATGCCGGCGTGCATGCCACCAATATGGTGGCACATTTCGACACGGCAGCCATTCGCCCTGAACGCGGCTGGCTGATGGGAGCCAATAGCCAGCTACCCAAAGACATTGCCATTCAGTGGATTAAGGCTATGGACATGGATTTTCATGCCCGCTTTAAGGCCTGTGCGCGCCGCTACCGTTATGTGGTCTATAACCATCCACAGCGCCCGGCCCTGCTGCATAAACAGGTCACCCATGCCTACTATGCGCTGAATGTCGACAAGATGATTGCTGCCGCGCAAAAGTTTGAAGGCACGCATAATTTTGAAAGTTTTCGTGCCGCAGCCTGTCAGTCCAATCAGCCGGTCCGTACCGTCAGCCATTGCCGCCTGATCCGTCATGGGCATTATTTGGTGCTCGATATTCAGGCCGATGGTTTCCTGCATCATATGGTGCGGAATATCATGGGCTGTCTGCTGGAAATTGGCCAAGGTATGTATGATATTGACCATATTGATACAATTTTTGCCGCACAGGATCGTAAAGCGGCTGGCATTACCGCCCCACCCGATGGCCTGTACTTTATCCAGGCGCACTATCCAGAGCAGTTTGACTTGCCTCAAGTGCCTTTAGGTCCGCATTGGCTGAATATGCCGGAATAATTGTATTCCGCCCCCCTTTTACTCAGGGAGTGGTTTCATTCTTGCCACTCCAAGCTTTAAAAACGAAAGTCACCCTTGCATCAAGCGGCAACTCTAAAAAAATCCCCCTTTAATCAAGGGGGACTGCGGAGATGCTTAACGCTGTTTACGTTTCCGGTACTCGACCGGTGTTTCATTGGTCCAGCGTTTAAAAGCCCGGTAAAAGGTGCTCGGTTCAGAAAATCCGGTCAGATACACAATCCGCTCCACGCTTTCATTGGTATTGGCCAGCAGTTTTTTAGCCAGACGGCAACGATAATCCGAGAGAATCTGCTGGAAACTGGTATTGGCCTCACTCAGCTGGGTGCGTAAACGACGCGGCGTGATATTCAGCTGCGCTGCCACGGTTTCCAATGTGGTTTCCCCACTTTCTAGGGTCGACCCAATCGCCCGGCGTACTTCACCGACCAGATCATAACGCGCCAGTTCCTGCAGCTTCTCCAGCGCCAGCTGCTCATGTAACTGCAACAGCTCCGGCTCGGCCTGCCACAGCGGATATTCTAAAATAGAGGGATCGAAATACAGTCGTGTTTCATTCTGCCCCAGACTGACCGGGCACTCATAGACCCGGAAATATTCATCATCGGCAGCGCCCTGCTGGAAATTAAAGTCGATATACAGCGGCTGGAATTTGCCTTCGGTAATAAACTTGAAGAAACGCAAAATGCCCGACATGGCACATTCAGAAAAGTGACGATTGACAATATTGTCAGCCCACGGCTGTTGACCATTGGTTAAATAACAGCGGTCATCTTCAATCACCAGTTTGGCATCAAAGGCATCACTGATTAAACGCTGATAGGCCAGTGCCCGTTTTAAACCTTCACCAAAATTTTCCGAAGAAATAAACAGATGCTCAATCACCTGACCACGATAGAGCGGCAAATGTTCACCCAGATGCAAACCAATATCCGGGTCACGGCTGACTTCTTCCGCCGCCACCCAAAACGCATACTGCGCGCCCAAAGGCGTACGATCATTGGCCTCAACCTGATTAAGTGCGACACCTGCTTTTGTTAATATTTCTTCGGTTGGCAAACCGGCACGACGAATCGCTTGGTAGCCTAATCGCAATACAACCGATGCATCAGTTAGCTGACCCACGCAAAGACCTTCCTTGTATGTTCTTCATTTATACTTAAAAAGATTGATTTTAGATTAACTGTGATTGACCAAACTGACAACCATCCACCACGTTTTTTTGTAGAAAAAATTTAAATGTTTTGTTCGCTTATTTTACTGACAGATGATTCATCTGCGGCGGGTTTCACCTTGATTTTTTCAAAAAAATTGACTATAATTTGCGCCTTTCCAATTTGATCATCAGGTAGGCTATGGCCAATAAAGAGGAACTCATCGAGTTCGAAGGCGTTGTCACCGAAACGCTTCCTAATACTATGTTCCGTGTACGTTTAGAAAACGGTCACGAGGTGATTGCCCATATTTCAGGTAAAATGCGCAAGCACTATATTCGCATTTTAACTGGCGACAGCGTGAAAGTTGAAATGACGCCTTATGACTTAACGAAAGGTCGTATTACCTATCGTGCACGCTAAGTTTTAGCGCAAGCAAAAAGCCACCTTCAACAGTGGCTTTTTTATTGGCTGCTGATGCTGTGTAACAGCCAAGAATGGCGTCGAGATCTGCCGCTTATCGAATATACACATATTTTTAGGCTGTCCTTGCCTAGAATGAAGTTTTATTCAATGGAGATCGCGCATGTTTGTCTCTCGCTCCGTTGCTTTGGCGCTCTTCGCGTTCAGTCTCTCCGCTTGTGTAACCACGCCGTCCAGTACCCGAGCTGAACGTGATGCCTATCTGGCCCAATTTGTCGGCCAGTCCAGCCAGCAGATTCGCCAGCAGCTCGATTTAAGCCTGCTCGGTTACGAACAGGTCAGTTCACCACAAATCAGCCCACAGGCGCTCACCTACACCGTTATACGCCCAATCAGCATTCCGATTCCTGTAGCGAATGCCCCGGCCACCGGTCCAGCCCATATTCCAGCGCCCATTGGCCCAGCCAACAGCTATAATGTTAACCTGCACTGCCAGATTGTGTTCCGGCTGGAACAGAATATTGCCCACTCTGTACACTATACCGGTCGCACCTGTTAAGCGCTGAATCTAGACCTAGCTATTCAATAGCCATAAAAAAACGCAGCCTGCAGCTGCGTTTTTTGATTTGCTGTCGAGACTTAGCCCAATGCCGCAACCACAGCCTGACCCATTTCCTGAGTACCCACTTTATTCATGCCTTCAGACATGATGTCAGCCGTACGTAAACCTTGATCAAGCACATTGCCCACTGCATCTTCAATCGCTTTCGCGGCAGCTTCTTCACGGAAGGTATAACGCAGCATCATTGCCACAGACAAAATGGTCGCCAACGGGTTGGCAATGTTCTGGCCAGCGATGTCTGGTGCTGAACCATGACATGGCTCATACATACCTTTGCCATTTTCATCTAGCGACGCTGATGGCAACATACCGATAGAACCGGTCAGCATTGCTGCTTCATCAGACAGGATGTCACCAAACAGGTTACCGGTTACCAGTACATCAAACTGTTTTGGCGCACGTACCAATTGCATTGCAGCATTGTCGACATACATGTGGGACAGGTTGATTTCTGGATATTGTTCAGCATGTAGCTGGGTCACGGTCTGCTTCCACAGCTCAGTCACTTCCAGCACGTTGGCTTTGTCCACCGAGCAGACTTTACCACCACGCAGTTTGGCCATTTCAAAAGCCACTTTGGCAATACGCTTGATTTCTGATTCAGCATAGACGTCGGTGTTAAAGCCCTGTTTCTCGCCATTTTCCAGCTCGCGAATACCACGTGGCTGACCAAAGTAAATCCCACCCGTCAGTTCACGTACAATCAGGATATCCAGACCCGATACAATTTCCGGCTTTAAGCTAGACGCATCAGCCAGTTGCGGATACAGAATCGCTGGACGCAGGTTAGCAAACAGGTTTAATTCGCTACGTAATTTTAACAGGCCACGTTCCGGGCGGATCGAACGCTCAATCGTATCCCATTTTGGACCACCAACTGCACCGAGCAATAAAGCATCGGCTTTTTTCGCCTGTTCAGACGTCACATCCGGATAAGGTGAACCATGCGCATCAATCGCGGCACCACCTAACAATCCCTGTTCCCACGTCAAGCCCAGATTGAACTTTTCATTAACACGCGTAAGCACCTGCTCCGCTGCTGTGACGATTTCTGGGCCAATACCGTCACCGGCAAGAATCAAAATATGTTTTGACATGAGTTTTTCCATTTCCTGTAGCAGTCAACGACTGTGGAGACTAAATTTTCTGTTCCACAAATTCCCCCAGTCCATGTAAGACATTATAAGGTTTGCAGAAACGTCGAATAATTTTCTGGTTTTGTAAAAGATCCACACACAGCGGCTCTGGCGCCGAAACATTCAGCAGACTGCCTTTATGCTTGCTGCGGTCACGGTACATTTTAAAAGTGTACGTTTGACGCGGCTTAAACTGATGAATGACGTGCAGGGTTTCGGCCTGATCACGGGAAATCGGATAGAACCGGATCACCACTTCATGCTGTTTAGCTGGAACCGACAGATATAGCGGATTAGGCTGCCGTAGTGAATCTGCCTGCAAGCGCACCAGTCCCTGCTTGATGGCTTCACGACTCAGACGCTGACTTTCAGCATCCATGATCATGACCCGGTTCAAGCGTTCAAACTCGCAATGCTCGGTACCTGAACAATAAATACGTGCATTGGATTGGGATGCCTGTGTCTCTTTTACCTGTTTTAGACGTGCTGTATCCCAGGTTTGACATGCTGTTAACAGCGTAGCCACTCCCCCCAATACAGCAAGCCGACGAAAAACCTTCAACATAGCCCGAGCCCAACCTCATCAAAAAGCAGAATATTTAAATTATTATGCCTTGAATGTTAACAAGAGTTCGACGCCCGTGCTATGCCTATTTACGAAATAACTTAAGCTTGAATTTCCGCAAACACCCACGGACGCGCGGCTTTGGTTTTCTCCTCATACGCGCGAATATCATCGGCATCTTGCAAGGTCAAACCAATATCATCCAGACCGTTTAACAGGCAATGCTTACGGAATGGATCAACTTCAAACTTGAATGCTTCACCGTTTGGCGTACGGACTTCCTGTGCTTCAAGGTCAATAGTTAACTGATAACCTTCATTGGCTGCACATTCCTTAAATAGCTGATCAACCTGCGCTTCGGTTAAAATCACCGGTAACATGCCGTTTTTAAAGCAGTTATTAAAGAAGATATCCGCAAAACTTGGGGCAATGACTGTACGCAAGCCGTATTCACTTAAAGCCCACGGCGCATGCTCACGGCTGGAACCGCAACCAAAGTTGGCACGTGAAATTAAAATGCTGGCGCCCTGATAACGCGGCTGGTTCAAGACAAAATCTGGGTTTTTAGGACGGATTGAATTGTCCTGACCCGGATAGCCTTCATCTAAATAACGCAATTCATCAAACAGGTTGTCACCGAAACCGGTACGTTTGATTGATTTCAAGAACTGTTTTGGAATAATTAAATCGGTATCGACATTGGCACGGTCTAAAGGTGCAACGATACCCTGTTCAACGGTATAAGCTTTCATATTTATGTTCCAATGAATCCGTAGTCTCTCTCACATCCGCTCCAGCAAGGAGCGGCCTGGGATGAGGGCTTAAACTTAGAATGAACGAACATCCACAAAGTGACCGGCAATTGCCGCTGCTGCTGCCATGGCCGGGCTGACCAGATGGGTACGACCACCATTGCCCTGACGACCTTCAAAGTTACGGTTTGAGGTCGATGCACAGTGCTCGCCTGGCTGTAACTTGTCGGCATTCATGGCCAGACACATCGAACAGCCAGGTTCACGCCATTCAAAACCGGCTTCCAGGAAGACCTTGTCCAAACCTTCTGCTTCTGCCTGCTGTTTGACCAAACCAGAACCTGGTACCACCATCGCCTGTTTAATGCTTGGCGCTACTTTACGGCCTTTAATCACGTCTGCCGCAGCACGGATATCTTCAATACGCGAGTTGGTGCATGAACCAATAAAGACACGATCCAGCTGGATATCTGCCAAAGCCTGACCAGCAGTTAAGCCCATATATTGATAAGCACGGGTCCAGTCATTGCGCTGTACCTCATCTTTGGCCTGTTCCAAAGTTGGTACTGCCTGAGAAACCGGAATGACCATTTCAGGTGAAGTACCCCAAGACACTTGTGGTTCAATCTCTTCGCCCTGTAATACCACGACAGTATCAAAATGCGCATCGGCATCTGAATGCAAGGTATTCCAGTACGCCACAGCCTGATCCCATTGCTCGCCTTTTGGTGCATAAGGACGGTCTTTTACATATTCAATGGTTTTTTCATCAACCGCGACCATACCGACACGTGCACCGGCTTCAATTGCCATGTTACACACGGTCATACGGCCTTCAATCGACATATCACGGAACACCTGACCGCCAAATTCAATGGCATGGCCCGTACCGCCTGCTGTACCGATTTTGGCAATAATCGCCAGCACCACGTCTTTCGGGGTCACGCCCTGGCCCAACTGACCATCTACGCGCACCAGCATGTTTTTCATTTTCTTCTGAATTAAACATTGCGTGGCCAACACGTGCTCAACTTCTGAGGTCCCGATCCCGTGTGCCAGACAGCCAAAGGCACCATGAGTCGCGGTATGCGAGTCGCCACATACCACCGTCATTCCCGGCAAGGTTAAACCCTGCTCTGGTCCAACTACGTGAGCAATCCCCTGACGGATATCGTTAATATCAAACTCAACGATATTAAAAGTCTTACAGTTATCGTCTAAGGTTTGCACCTGAATACGCGAAGTATCATCTTCAATACCGGCTACGCCCTGCTCACGCTCTTTTTTCGAGGTCGGTACGTTATGGTCCGGAGTCGCAATATTGGCACTTAAACGCCATGGCTGACGGCCAGCCAGTTGCAAACCTTCAAAGGCCTGTGGAGAGGTAACTTCATGCAACAAATGACGGTCGATGTACAATAAAGCCGAACCATCATCACGCTGTTTTACCAAGTGGTCATCCCACAATTTGTCATATAATGTTTTTGCTTTTTGGGTTTCGCCTGCCATGTCGATGTGCTCCACTGGACTGGGTAATTCTGTCATTAATTTCGATTATAACCACACAATTACATAAATCTAATTTATCATTTTTATTAGTTAAAAAACTTTATGGAATAAATATAATTGATTTTTGCTCAGATTAACATCTGATTAAAAATTCAATTTTCCGATTAAATTTTACAAAATATTCGTTTTTACAAATTAATTCGTACTGACTATGATGATGTTATCAGCACTGAATTGTAGATACGAGGAACATCATCATGGCGCATATTCAAAACTTTGTCGCAAACAACCAGCGAATGTTTAAAAAGACTTTTAGCTACTATGTGATGCACATTACGGTGGCCATGCTTGTCGGCTATTTCGTTACCGGCAGTCTGTGGATGGCCATTACCTTAAGCTTATTGGAACCAACAGTACAGGCGGTGGCCTATTTTATTCATGAACGCATGTGGGAAAAGAAAGCACAAGACGGCACAGAGGAAATCACCGCCTAGCCTATTTTTCGCCCGGTGTTCCTCCCAAAAGATCATCTTCAGGATGATCTTTTTTATTTTAATATAACTTAAATTACTGTTTTTAAAATATTTATATTCAAGTTATGGTTGTTGAACTTCAATTTATAGAAAAATAATCTTTGATTAATTCTAAAAATTTCTAAATAATAATTTTAAGCATAAAAAATCTTTATAGGTGATTGCGATGAATCTTGCAGCATTTGAAGCTTTTGTAAAAGTCATGGAAACCGGTTCGATTTCTCTGGCCGCCGATCAGCTGTTTATTACCCAGCCCGCAGTCACCAAACGGATTCATAGCCTGGAAGAATATTTTGGGGTCAAGCTGTTTGAGTCGGCCGGCCGTGGCGTGCAGGCAACCCATGCTGCGCATTCGCTGTTACCCAAAGTCAAAAACTGGCTAAATGAACTGGGCGATATTCATCATACTTTAAGCCATGAACAGGGCCAGGTGCAGGGTCGCCTGAAAATTGGCACCAGTCATCATATTGGCCTGCATCATCTGCCCGATCATTTGCGTCGCTATGTCCAAGATTTCCCCGATGTCACCTTAGATGTGCATTTTGTCGATTCGGAACAGGCGCATGAACAGGTGCTGGCCGGTGATCTGGAACTGGCCTTTTTAACCCTGCCGCCGCAAGGTGATGACCGGCTGCAATATGTCACCATCTGGAATGATCCGCTGGTGTTTGTGGCTGCGCCTTTTCATCCGCTGGCCCAGCAGAAAAGACTGAAACTGGAAGATTTAACCCAGTTCCCGAGCCTGCTACCAGCAGCACAGACCTATACCAGCCAGATTACCCTGGCCGAGTTTGAAAAACAGGGCGTGAAGCCGAAGATCACCATGAGCAATAACCCGCTGGAATCCATCCGCATGCTGGTGTCGATTGGACTGGGCTGGTCAGTGTTACCGAAAACCCTGATTAATCAGGACTTGCAACAGCTGGATATTAATCTGGAAATGAACCGCCAGCTGGGCATGGTCTGGCATCCGGGACGCACACAGTCCAAAGCGGCGCAGGCGCTGGTTAACTTTATGCAGCAGCCGGACTAGGTTCATCGACCGGTCGCATCCTTCTGTACAGTTACTGAACAAAACAGCACGCTGCTCCAAATTGGCGTAATTTGAAAAGACAAGGTGCCCGCACAAGACACCAGGATCTTTATAAAAATGATGCAGGAGCAGAGTGATGAACCAGACCACTTCCCCGCTTGCCTATTCCCCCTTCGTTCAGTTCAGCCCAGGCGCTCCAGCAGCGCCTAGCCGGCAGTGCACCGCCTTTACAGCCCAGTCCACGGCTGGATGTTATGCAGGCCGATACGCTACGTGCCACCCTCAAGCAGTATTTTCTGCAAACCTTTGACTGTTATGAATCATTGTTTAGCTGCCTCAACGGCGATGAGGCCTTTTATCACAAGCCGATTGCGCTGCGCCATCCGCTGATTTTTTACTATGGCCATACCGCGACATTTTTCATCAACAAACTGCTGCTCAGCAAACTGATTGAACAGCGTATCAATCCACATTTTGAATCCATCTTTGCGGTGGGTGTGGATGAGATGAGCTGGGATGACCTGGATGACAGCCGTTATGACTGGCCGACACCCGCGCAGGTCAAACACTACCGCGATCAGGTGCGTGCCACGGTGCTGGAAATTATTGAAAAGGCACCACTGAGCACGCCAATTGACTGGCAGCATTCGTGGTGGTCGATTCTGATGGGCATTGAACACGAGCGGATTCATCTGGAAACCTCCTCCGTGCTGATTCGCCAGCATGCCCTTGACTATGTCCAGACACAGCCACCATGGCGGCCAAATATCCTGACTAACACCGCACCAGAGAATGCGTTGCTTCCAGTGGCAGCCGGCCGGGTACAGCTCGGTAAGGAGCGGCACGACCCGGTTTACGGCTGGGACAATGAATATGGCCAATATCAGGCAGAGGTAGCGGCGTTTGCGGCCAGCCGCTATCTGGTCAGCAATCAGGAATTTCTGGCCTTTGTTGAAGATGCCGGCTATCAGAACACAAACTATTGGGAAGATGAAGGCTGGCAATGGCGCAGCTTTGCCCAGGCCGAATATCCGACCTTCTGGCGTAAACACGGGCCGGACTGGTCACTCCGGCTGCTGACCGAAGAAGTACCAATGCCGTGGGACTGGCCGGCGGAGGTGAATTATCATGAGGCCAAAGCCTTTTGCCACTGGAAAGCGAAGCAAACTGGTCAGCCAGTACGACTGCCCACCGAAGAGGAATGGTATCGGCTGGTACAGCTGGCTGGCGTAAATGAGCCGTCTGCACCTGCCAATCTGGCGCTGGCCTATGGTGCTTCCTCCTGTCCGGTCAATACCTTCCCGCATGGCGATTTTTATGACCTGCGCGGCAATGTCTGGCAATGGACCGAAACCCCGATTTATCCATTTCCGGGTTTTGTGGTGCATCCGATTTATGATGATTTCAGCACCCCAACCTTTGATGGCCGGCATAATCTGCTCAAAGGCGGCTCCTGGATTTCTGCCGGCAATGAAGCCGAGCTGGCCTCACGCTATGCCTTTCGCCGGCATTTTTTCCAGCATGCCGGTTTCCGCTATGTGGTTTCTGATCAGGAGCCGCTGGCGATTCAATCACAATATGAAACCGACCGGCTGGTGTCTGAATATCTGGAATTTCAGTATGGCCGTGAATATTTTGGCGTGGCCAATTTTGCCCAGACACTGGTGCAACTGGCCCTGACCCAGCTGGCCGACAGACCACGACGTAAAGCACTGGATATTGGCTGTGCTACCGGCCGCGCCAGCTTTGAACTGGCCCGTTATTTTGATGAAGTGGTCGGGATTGATTTTTCAGCGCGCTTTATCCAGAACGGCGTCAAACTGGCACAGGGCGAAACCCTGCATTACAGCATCTGCACCGAAGGTGAACTGGTGGATTATCATGCCTGTGATTTAGCCCAGCTTGGACTGGCGGAGGTCCGGGACAAAGTCCAGTTTTACCAGGGTGATGCCTGTAATCTTAAAGCGATTTTCAGAGGCTATGATTTTATTCTGGCGGCCAATTTAATTGACCGGCTGCATCATCCGGCGCAGTTTTTAAGCCAGATTCATACACGGCTGAATATGGGCGGCATTCTGATGCTCAGCTCACCCTATACCTGGATGGAAGAACACACTGTCCGCAGTGAATGGCTGGGTGGCTTTAAAAAAGATGGCGAAAACTGGAGCAGTCTGGATGGCTTAACAGCCTTGCTAGAGCCGCATTTCCGTTTAATGACTGAACCGCAGGACATCCCTTTTGTGATTCGGGAAACCCAGCGCAAGTTTCAGCATACCTATGCGCAGGTCAGCTTCTGGGAACGGATTGCCTAAATGGATAGAAAAGAAAGTGAGGGATCAGGCCAAATTCCGGATTTGGCCTGATGATCTGGAGATTTGAACGAACGATTTAACGGCGAGGCACAGAGTCTTCATGCAGCGCTTCATTCAGCTGGTCGACCGTAATGGCCCACTCCCCATCCGAGGCAATTTTTTCAGCTAAAAACTGACGTTGACCATCACTCCAGAATTCTGCATCCATAATATGAATTTCCGCCGCCAGTTGATGCTGGCCGATAAAATCTTGAATCGCCTGTTCGCTGGAGTCCAGGCCCAGTTGTTCAAACAGATTGGTCATTCTTGGTCGGGTTTGGCGCATGCGTGAATCTCCCTGTTGTTGTTCTTGTCTTCACCATAGCATATAAAACTGCAAATCCTAGTGCTGTTAAAAAAAATTCACCTTTTCATAAATTTGCAAGATAGATGACAACCGGCACAGACCAAAAAACAGGGCCAGTTATAGCGGCCCTGTCTGCTGATCTTGGTGTAGATGAACTGCGCTTTTATTCAGCAGCAATCGACCAGTCCTGAATCTCCCAGCCCTGCTCGACCGCCAAGGCCCGCAGACGATCATCCGGATTCACCGCAATAGCGTGGTCTGCATATTCTAGCAAGAAACGGTCATTGATTGAATCTGAATAAGCCCAGGATTCGGTCACCTCACGTCCGGCCAGCCACTGTTCCAGACGTACCAGTTTGCCCTGCTGATAACAGGCAGTATTGATGACCTTACCGGTATATTTGCCATCGACCACTTCGGCATTGGTGGCAATGATTTCGCTAATGCCAAATTCACGGAAAATTGGCGCAGTAATAAAATCCGAAGTCGCGGTAATGCCGACCAGTGCATGTCCGGCCTCACGATGACGCTGAATCGCCTTAAAACCTTCCGGGCGCATTTGTGGACGAATCACTTTTTGCATAAACAACTCATGCAGTTCGGTCAGGTAGTGTGACTCGTGCTGGGTCAGAAATTCGAATACAAATTCGTTATAGGCAATCGGGTCAAGCTGGCCAGCTTTGTAATCTTCATAAAATTTGTCATTCATGGCGCGGTGATGAACCGGATCGACCAGACCTTCATTGACTAAAAACTCACCCCAGGAATGATCCGAATCTGTATTTAACAAGGTGTGATCGAGATCAAATAGCGCCAATTTCATGAAAATACTCGTAAAAACTGAAATTTAAGAAAAAATTTGTAAATCTATCTCCGCTAGTCGATAGAAATTCGTTAAGATCATAGCAATTTTAACATTTTTAAACTTTGCTTTTTTTCGTGTTGGATACAGAAATAAAAATCCCCGGAAGCAAAGGCATAATTTACAGAATATTTAGGTAGCCAAATGATCGACTCAGAAGGTTTCCGACCCAATGTCGGGATCATTTTGGCAAACGACTTTGGACAGGTTTTATGGGCAAAACGCATTGGACACAATGCATGGCAATTTCCACAAGGAGGTATCCAGCATGGAGAAACCCCTGAGCAGGCACTTTATCGTGAGCTGAGAGAAGAAGTTGGCTTACTGCCCGAACACGTTCAAATTATCGCACAAACGAAAGGTTGGCTGCGTTACCGTTTGCCGCACCGTTACATCCGGCCCGATTCCGATCCGGTATGTATTGGTCAAAAACAGAAATGGTTTTTACTCAAACTCACGGCCTCGGCCCAGTTGATTCAGCTCAACCTGTCCGATCCGCCCGAGTTTGATCAATGGCAGTGGGTCAGTTACTGGTACCCACTGGGTCAGGTCGTGAATTTCAAACGCGATGTGTACCGCAAGGCGATGGTGGAATTATGTCATCAATTGCCATCTAAGAAAGCCTGAAAAAAGCTGTATGATCATGCAGATTTTTTAAACGACTCTTGCTATAAAGAGAACAGAACTGGAACGCTGATTTGGAGCAGACTTTATGTCGAATATGCAACTGGATACCCTAAGACGCATTGTGCAGGAAATTAATGCGTCCACCAGTTTGCATGAATCGCTCGACATTATGGTCAATCAGGTTGCTGAAGCTATGCATGTCGATGTCTGCTCCATTTACCTGCTTGACGAGCGCAACCAGCGTTATCTGCTGATGGCCTCTAAGGGCTTGAATCCTGAAGCGGTCGGCCATGTGTCTCTGCATACCGGTGAAGGTCTGGTGGGGCTGGTCGGCCAGCGTGAAGAAATCGTCAACCTGGACGATGCACCGAAACATGAACGCTTCCTGTATTTACCGGAAACCGGCGAAGAAATTTATAATTCCTTCCTCGGCGTGCCGGTCATGTACCGTCGTAAGGTCATGGGCGTACTGGTGGTGCAGAACAAGGAATGTCAGGACTTTAGCGAAGCGGCTGAATCCTTTCTGGTCACGCTCTGCGCCCAGCTCTCTGGCGTGATTGCGCATGCGCATGCCGTTGGCAATATTGATGTCTTTCGTAAACCCAGCAATCTGCCGGCCTACAAAACCTTCCAGGGCGTTTCCGGCTCGGGCGGGATTGCGCTTGGCCGCGCGGTCATTCTCTATCCACCAGCAGATTTGGCCGCGGTACCCGACCGTGAAGCCGATGACATCAGCGAAGAACTGAAACTGCTCGACACTGCGCTGGATGCCGTGCGTCAGGAAATTCAGGCGCTGGATGACAAAATGCAGGATGCGCTGATGGCCGAAGAACGCGCCCTGTTTAGCGTGTTCCTGCGTATGCTGGATGAAAATGCCCTGCCGGCGGAAATTAAAGAACTGATTCGGGATGGCAATTGGGCACAAGGTGCGGTGCGGATTGTCATTGACAGCCACATTGCCCAGTTTGCCCAGATGGAAGATGACTACCTGCGTGAACGGGTTTCCGACTTAAAAGATCTCGGCCGGCGTATTCTGGCCTATTTGCAGGAAGCCGATGCCAGCCACCGCGAACTGACCGATGAAAGTATTCTGATTGGTGAAGAAATCTCGACCGCGGCACTGGTGGAATTACCGGTCGATAAAATTGCCGCAATTGTCACCACCGAAGGCGCCATGAACTCACATATGGTGATTGTCGCGCGCGCACTGGGTATTCCGACCGTGGTCGGGGTGACTGAACTGCCGATCAACACCCTCGATGACGTAGAAATGATTGTCGATGCGCATCAGGGCCGGGTGTTTATTAATCCGCCACGGCGTTTACGCACCCGCTATAAAGAAATTCAGAAAGAAGAAGAACTGATTGCCAAAGACCTGAAACAGTATGAAACCAAGGACGCCGTTACCCCAGACGGCGTGACGGTCAAACTGTATGTCAATACCGGTCTGATGATTGATGTGGTACGCGGGGTACAACGTGGTGCCAAAGGGGTCGGCCTATACCGCTCTGAAATTCCGTTTATGCTGCGGGATCGTTTCCCGGGCGAAGAAGAACAGCGTGCCATTTACCGCCAGCAGCTGAGCCACTTTGCCAATAAACCGGTGGTAATGCGTACCCTGGATATTGGCGCAGACAAAGACCTGCCGTATTTCTCGATTGAAGAAGAAAACTCGGCACTAGGCTGGCGCGGGATTCGCTTCACCCTCGATCATCCGGAAATTTTTTCTTCGCAAATTCGCGCCATGCTCAAAGCCAGTATCGGCCTGAACAATCTGCACATCCTGCTGCCGATGGTCACCAGCGTCAATGAAGTTGAAGAAGCGCTGTATCTGCTGGATCGTGACTGGCATGCGGTACAGGAAGAAGAACAGGTCAAGATCAACAAGCCGCGTATCGGGATTATGGTAGAAGTGCCCAGTGTGCTGCTACAGATTGATGAATTTGCCGAACTGGTCGATTTCTTCTCGGTCGGCTCCAATGACCTGACCCAGTATCTGCTGGCGGTAGACCGTAATAATCCACGCGTGGCCAACGTCTATTCGCATTTTCACCCGTCGGTGCTGCGCGCGCTGACCCGTCTGGTCAAGGAATGTCACAAGTACGATAAACCGGTCAGCATTTGTGGTGAAATGGCCGGTGATCCGCTATCTGCGGTGCTGTTGATGGCGATGGGCTTTAATACCCTGTCGATGAGTTCGAGTAACATTCTGCGCGTGCGTAAAGCGATTTGCCATGTGCCGATGAGCGAAGCACAGGAGCAGCTGGAACGGGTGCTGAAAATGAATAATTCGCTGATGGTGAAAAGCTGGATGGAATATTATTTTAAAACCCATGGTCTGGGCGATATGGTCAAGGCCTCTACCCGGATTGTTGGCGCTTAAGCCATATTTTGATTTAAATCAGACAGAATGAATAAGGGCGATAATCATCAGAATATCGCCCTTGTTTGTGTTTGCTATAGCCGCGTTTGGCATTCTTTTTCCGGTCGACAAAAACCTGGCTCTTGTTGACCTCATGCATATATTTAGCCACGAAGTTATGCTGAATCACTTCTGGCTGTTTTTTCTTTGCCATCACTTTATCCTTCCGGTTCATGATTTGAATGCAGGTGTTCCTGCGCTGTATTGATGGGTACATTTGCGCAAAATTCAAGCGCATTTTAGCCTTAAAACTGCGTTTTGCTTCCCGTCGACATCCCTTTGGAATGGGGAGTCAATCAT
>NZ_JBMXBO010000015.1:0-71290 GCF_049546925.1 Acinetobacter sp. AND/436 | reverse complement strand
CCGATTCACTTATATTTATTAAAATTATTGAAAATTATGTACAAGAAGTTGGTGAAGCTTTTTTACAAATTCAGAAAAATAAAAAAGCCCCTACAACGTAGAGGCTTTTTTCATCTTAATCTAACAATTAAGACACTTTATCACCCGGTTTAGCACCAGTTTCAGGTGAAATCACCCAAACACCATCGCCATTACCCGCAGCGAGTACCATACCGTTTGAAATACCAAAACGCATTTTACGTGGTGCAAGGTTTGCCACCATCACCACCAATTTGCCTTTTAAGTCTTCAGGCTTATAGAACTCACGAATACCGCTAAATACATTACGTGGTTCAGCTTCACCCACATTTAAAGTGAGTTGAAGAAGTTTATCGGAACCCTCAACCGTTGCAGCTTCAAGAACTTCCGCTACACGTAGGTCAACTTTCATAAAATCATCAATATTAATGATTTCAGCTTCGCCCACTTTAGGTTCAGCTTTCTTCTCTTTGGCTTTCTCTTTTTTCTTTTCAGCTTTTGGCGCTTCAGCAGGCGCAGCCAAAGAATCTTTAGAGGCATCGACCATTGCAGCAACAGCTTTTGGATCTACACGTTGCATCAATGGTTGGAACTGTGCAATTTCATGTGCAAGCAAAATTTGCTGACGCGATGCAAAGTCAAAGCTGTCGAGTTGTAAGAAGGCTTGAACTTGTTCAGCCAATGTTGGCAATACAGGCGCCAAGTAAACCGCCAATTGACGGAATAGGTTGATCCCGACAGAACACACATCATGCACTTGCTGTTCTTCGCCTTCAATTTTCGCAAGCGCCCAAGGCTTTTTCTCATCAATGTATTGATTGGCTTTATCAGCAAGTGCCATGATTTCACGAATCGCTGTTGAGAATTCACGAGCTTCGTATGCTTGCGCGATTGAATCACCAGCGTCAATAAAGCTTTGCACCAGTTCAGGCTCGGCACAGGTTGCGCTTAATGTGTTATCAAACTTGGTGTTAATAAATTTGGCACAACGACTGGCAATATTGACCACTTTACCCACCAGGTCAGAGTTTACTTTCTGCACGAAATCATCCAGATTCAGGTCAGAATCTTCAACTTTATCAGACAGTTTAGATGCGAAGTAATAACGCAGATATTCCGGATTCAAGTGCTGTAAATACGTTTCCGCTTTAATAAACGTACCGCGAGATTTCGACATCTTCTGGCCGTTTACAGTCAAGAAACCGTTTACAAATAAACCGGTTGGGGTGCGGTAGTTGGCACCTTCCAGCATTGCTGGCCAGAACAGCGCGTGAAAATAGACAATATCTTTACCAATGAAGTGATAGACCTCATTGTCAGAATCTTTTTTCCAGTAATCATCAAAATTCAGGTCTGGACGTTTGGTTTTGACGTAGTTTTCAAAGCTCGACATATAGCCGATAGGTGCATCAACCCAAACGTAGAAATATTTATTTGGCGCATCTGGAATTTCAAAGCCGAAGTAAGGTGCATCACGGGAGATGTCCCAATCGTTCAGGCCATTGTCAAACCATTCATCTAACTTGTTGGCAATTGATACCGGCAAACGGCCTTCATCACGGGTCCATTTTTGCAGGTATTCACCAAAGTTTGGCAATTTAAAGAAGTAGTGATCCGATGATTTCTCAACTGGTGTAGCACCGCTTAACGTCGATTTCGGATTTAACAGTTCAGTGGCGTTATACGTGGTTCCGCAGACTTCACATGAGTCGCCGTACTGATCTTCGGCTTTACATTTCGGGCAGGTGCCTTTAATGAAACGGTCCGACAGGAACATGCCTTTTTCCGGGTCGAACAGTTGTGTCACAGGACGAACGGCAATATTGCCGGCATCACGGTTCTTGAGATAAATTTCTTGCGCGCGCGCCTTGTTGGTGTCGCTATGGGTGGAATCATAATGATCAAAATCGACCTTAAAGCCGGCAAAATCACGCATATGTTCGGCCTGAACATTGGCAATCTGCTGTTCTGGTGAAATACCGTTGGCTTCAGCACGTAGCATGATGGCGGTACCGTGAGCATCATCCGCACAGACATAAGTCACTTCATGGCCCATTGCACGCATGGCACGAACCCAGATATCTGCCTGGATATAACCGAGTAAGTGGCCCATATGGATTGGACCATTGGCGTATGGAAGGGCGTTGGTGACTAAAATTTTACGCACGGATTAACTCTCTCATTCGTATTCATTATGCAATGTCCGCGATTTTACCTTAGATGATGCAGGCTTGCACAAGGGAATCGGTGAATTCTTTTCAGGACCGGATAAAATCTGCATTTCTGTGCCGAAAAAACAGAAAAAACCGAGTCTTTGACTAAGATTTATAATTCCTGTGGCTGCACTGGCTTAACCTTCGTTTAAATACCCGTTAAACTAGGGCATTCGGTTGTATATCCAGATTTGGAGTAACTTTATGTCGTGGCTTTCTTCACTAAAATCGGTCTTTGCTCCTGCACAGGAGGTGAAAGAGGAAGAAATCCAGAAGGTACTGCAAAACTATGTACTTCCTGCTTCCCAAAACGCTCTCAAAGAGCGTATTTCTCAGGTCAATGTACAGGGACAAATCCTGCAATTAACCATCAATACCTATCCGGAAGAAAAACAGTATTTACAGCAGATTCATGATGAACTAGCCGATGCACTTGAGCAATGTGGCATCAAGGAATTGAACCTGCATGTGGTACAGCAAAAAACTGGGGCGAAAAAAGAGGGTGGCTGTGGTCATAACCATGCCGAAGGTGAAAGCTGTTCCAGCAAGCCACAGGCTGCAACAAAATCCAATCTGCCACCCGTGGTGGATGCTTCTACAAGTCCAGATGCGCTCAAGCAAGCCAATGCCAACTATCAACCCCAGCAAGAAGAAGCGCCAATTCAAAAAGCCGCACCGCAGCAGCGTGATGTGCCAAAACATCCACGTATTCAAAACGTAATTCTAGTGTCGTCCGGTAAAGGCGGGGTTGGAAAATCAACCACCACGGTCAATCTGGCCTTGGCGATGCAACAGCTGGGTCTGAAAGTAGGCGTGCTAGATGCCGATATTTATGGCCCGAGTATTCCAACCATGCTCGGCAATGCCGGCCAAACCCCGATGATTGAAGCCGAGCATTTTGTGCCGCTAGATGCCTATGGGATGGCGGTGCTGTCGATTGGTCATTTAACTGGTGATCATAATACCCCGGTGGCTTGGCGTGGACCAAAAGCTACGGGTGCCCTGATGCAGTTATTCAATCAGACCTTGTGGCCAGATTTAGATGTACTGGTGATTGATATGCCGCCGGGAACCGGTGATATCCAGTTAACCCTGGCGCAGCGTATTCCGGTCACGGGTGCCGTAATTGTCACTACACCGCAAAACGTAGCCTTAATGGATGCGACCAAAGGCATTGAGCTGTTTAACCGTGTACAGATTCCGGTGATAGGTGTGATTGAAAATATGTCGACGCACATCTGTTCTAACTGTGGTTTTGAAGAGCAAATTTTTGGGACCGGTGGTGGCGATCAACTGGCCGAGCAATACGATATTCCATTACTGGGCCGTTTGCCGCTGAATGTACAGATTCGTGAAAATGCCGATGCCGGTAAACCGTCTGTGATTGCCGAAGATGATGCAGCCGACAGCTATCGGGAAATTGCCCAGAAAATCATGGATAAACTGCCAAAAGCAGACAAAGACCAGAACCGGATTTTTTAATTCTGTAATGTAGTGAATAGAAAAAAGCCCAATCTTCAGATTGGGCTTTTATTTTAGGCAGATGATAAACCGGATGGCGTCGATTTTTGCTTTCTGGCTTGCAGCACATTAACAGCCACTGCAATCACCACCATGATGGTACCGGCAATATCGGTATAGGTTTCCGGAATAATCATCATTAAGGCACCCACCCCCATGAAAATTCGCCAGAACCAGTTTAAACCGGTTTTGAAATAGCCCTCGACCGCCGCGCCCAAGGCTAGAATCCCAATAACCGAAGTCACGGTAATGCTGACAATGGTGGTCCAGGCCGGGAAGGCAAATTCACGCGCATTAACGGCCACATTGGTGGTATCAATCATCAGCATGGCCGGGTTATATACAAACAGGAACGGCACAATAAAACCGGCCAGTGACAGTTTCAGTGCCTGAAAACCGGTCCGCATCGGGTCGCCGCCAGCAATCCCGGCACCGGCAAAGGCGGCCAGCGCCACTGGCGGGGTGATATTGGCAAACAGACCAAAATAGAACACAAACATGTGCGCTACCAAGGTCGGAATATCAAAATGGGCCAAGGCTGGTGCAGCCATGGTCGCGGTAATGATATAGGCCGGAATCGAAGGCAGGCCCATGCCCAGAATCATGGAAGCCAGCATGGTAAAGAACAGGGTCAGGAACAGGCTGCCCGCACCAATACTCATAATAGATGAGGTCATGACGGTACCGAAACTGGTCAGGCTGACCACCCCAATGATAATCCCGACCACCGCACAGGCCGCCATCACCGATAAGGACTGCCGGGCACCATCGGCCAGGGCATCCAGAATCTCCCGAGTTCCCATGCGGGTAGATTTTCTAAAGGCTGCCACAATAACCGTAAGCACAATGGTATACACCGCGGCATAACTGACCGGAATTGACTGGAACAGGAAAAACACCAGCGCCACAATCGGAATCAACAAATGTCCGCGCTCTTTTAGCACTTCTTTAACCCGAGGTAAATCTGCTTTGGGTACCCCTTTTAGGTTGTCTTTCCCGGCACGAAAATGGACTTGGGCCATCACGCCTAAATAATACAACAGCGCCGGCAGGGTCGCGGCTAGGGCGATGGTGCCATAACTGACGCCGGTAGTTTCCGCCATAATAAAGGCACTGGCGCCCATCACCGGCGGTAAAATCTGTCCACCGACCGAAGCACTGGCTTCCACGGCGCCGGCAAAATTTTTGTGATAGCCAATCTTTTTCATCAGCGGGATGGTAAAGGAACCGGTGCCGACCACATTCGCCACTGCTGTACCATTAATACTGCCCATAAAGCCACTGGAAATAACCGCCACCTTGGCCGGGCCACCCTGTTTATGTCCGGCCAGTGCCATGGCCAGATCATTAAATAATTTGCCCATCCCCGATTTGGCCAGAAAAGCGCCAAATAAAATAAACAGGAAAATGAAAGTCACCGATGCGCCAATCGCCGATGAATACAGGCCTTCGGTTTTCAGATACATCTGCCCGAAAATATCACTCACGGTATAAGGCCGGGTCAGTAGCCGTTCCGGCATCCAGTTAAAATGACTGATAAAAGGATAAGCCAGGAAAATCAGCCCGAGAATCGGCAGCATCCAGCCCATCACCCGTCGTGCTGCTTCGACCACCAGCACCACGGTCATAATTGAAAACACAATATCCAGCACATTGGGAATCCCGCCGCGGGTGGTCATAATGGCCTGATATTCTTTCCATAAATATAAAAATGAAGCGAGAGAGGCGAGGGCCAGAATCCAGTCGAACCAGGCCACATGCTGGCGGGAACTGGACTGTCGTGCCGGATAAAGCAAAAATACCAGCACCAGACCAATGGCCACGTGCGCCGAGCGTTGTAGCAGCTCTGGAAGCGGGTTAAAGGTAATAAACAGATGAAACAGCGAATAGCTGATGGCAATCGCGGCAATAAACCAGCTGACCGATTTGCTAAGAGGTTGGCGCGTGACCGATTCCCGGTCAAATTTTTCCAGCAGGGCCTGCTGTTCTTTTTCATCCAGCTGTTCAATGGTTACTTTTTCTTGTTGTGTCATACGCAGTCTCTTTGACCCCACCATTTCCAGAACGGTCGTTGCTGTACCGAAAAATACACCACCGTGTAATCAGGAAAATCTTCGGCTATGGGCCAGCGTTTCTGATTGATCTGGAGCTGTCCTTGCATACGGCGTGAAATGGTCCAATGTAATTCTTTTAAATGATGATTGACCTGCATACGTACCTGGCCACTGGCTTGGCGCAGCACAGGATAATGATCCGGTGTACCGGCACCAAAGGACACCAGGTCGGTATGCGTTAAAATAAAATGCTGATCTTCACGCTGATAATGTTCCTTCCAGCGGGTTTTTTCTACCGAATGTTGCCACTGCAACTGAAACTGTTGCGGGCGAATCACACAGCTGGTGTTAGGACCTTTGTGACTCTCTTCAATCTTGACCAGGGTATAACTTTGCGGAAACCACAAGCCGAGCAGGATGACCAGCATCAATAGAAAAAGTGCAGCCCAAACTGCACTTTTATAGCTGAACATTAAGGTGCTGCCACCTCATCATAATAACGTTTCGCCCCCGGATGCAGCGGTGCAACCAGGCCTTGCTGGGCTTTTTCCAGGCTAATATCGGTAGCAGCCTGATGGGCATTGGCCAAATTGTCTAAATTTTCAAAAAAGGTTTTGGTCAGTTTATACACATCATCTTCAGACAGGTCGGAACGTACCACCAAGGCATTCATAATAGCCGCGGTCTGCACATCTTCTGCATTGCCATACGTGCCTTTTGGAATCACCATCGGCAGGAAGTAAGACTGGTTCTGGGCAATCTGTTTGACTTTATCTGCATTAATACTCACCAGTTGCAGATCAAAACTCTGTTGTAGTTCCATCAATGATGAATTTGGAATACCACTGGTCAGGAAGGCCGCATCCAGTTTTCCACCTTTTAAGGCATCGGCGGCTTCGGCATAACCTAGGTAATCGACTTTGACATCGTCATAGCTAATCCCAAAACCATTCAGCAGGGTACGCGCATTAACTTCCACCCCGGAGTTTTGTGCACCCACGGCAATACGTTTGCCTTTTAAATCTTCAATAGAGCGAATCCCGGATTTTTTTGAAGCCACAATCTGCACATAGTTAGGATATAAAGCCGCAATTTGCTGCACATTGCCAATTTTATCTTTAAAGCTGCCTGTGCCCTGAATGGCTTCGGTCAGACTATCACTCATCACAAAAGCCATTTCGACTTTATTCTGTTTTAGCAGGTTCAGGTTTTCAACCGAAGCGCCGGTGGTCTGGGTTTTGGAGTTAACGCCGTAGGTTTTGTTATACAGTTCGGCCAGACTGGTCCCGATCACGTTATAGGGACCGGAGGCGCCACCCGTGGCAATACTGACAAAACGGGTTTGCAGTTTGTCGGCAGCAGCGGCACTGCTTTGTGGATCGGCCTGGGTGTTGTTCTGGCCCGGATCATTGGAACAAGCACTTACACCAGCTAAGGCCAGCGTCAGTAAGGTCAGTTGCGTCCATTTTTTCATTGACTTCTCCTGTGATTATTATCGTCATCCATTGTTGAAATATTGAAAGATTTCAAACTTAAAGCTGGTTCTGGTTATTCTGATTAAGGCAGCTTGTTGAGTTAAAAATTAACCGAATAATTTGAACTTGAACAGTTTTTTTACGCATTTATACAATTAGAGGTGGGTAAAAATGGACTAAAAACTCTTGATTTATTGGAGATGAACGGCCCAGTTTTGATGACTGTTATATATTCTTTAATATGTTTTTAAGCTTATGATAATTAATGATAAATATATTGTAATTGACTGTGTTTTTAGTTGAGGAATTCCTCTGTTTTGCTGCACAATGAGGCCAGTTACAATTTATTTTTTGCCTATGCCTTGCAACTCCATTACATTTGCAGCATTCGCGCATGAGGCTGGCTATGATTTCATGGTTTTTTATTGGTTTGGTGATCACCATCTTGTTGACACCTGGTCCAACCAACACCTTGCTGGCCTCTTCCGGAATTCAGGTCGGCATCCGTAAATCTTTTCATTTAATTCCCGCTGAAGCCTTTGGTTATCTGATTTCCATTACCCTGTGGGGCATACTAATCGGGCAGGTGTCGAGCCAGTTACCGTTATTGCCCACTGTGCTAAAACTGTTTAGTGCGGTTTATATCATTTATCTGGCCATCAAGTTGTGGCGTACTGCCAATGTCGAACAGCAGTTTCAGCAGCCGACCATTCGCGCGCGTGAACTGTTTGTGGCCACTTTACTAAATCCGAAGGCCTTGCTGTTTGCTTCTGCAATTTTTCCGGCCATCGCCTGGACCAGCGCCGCACATTATGTGGCACATATTCTGATGTTTCTGATCCTGATTATTCCCATTGCATTTTTCTGGACCCTGATTGGTTCCTTTTTGGCCAGCAATAAAATCCGCTGGCTTAATCCGGCCAATCTGCAAAAAACAGCATCCTTGCTGCTGTTCAGCTTTTCAATTCCGTTAAGTTATTCGGCGCTTTTAAGGCTTTAAATGACCCATCTACAGCAGGCGGAAAAGTCGACTTCATGCCTGCTTATTTCCATTGGTGCCGATTTCAGTTAAAGTACAGCGCAGTAAAACATTCGCTTTTGGATAGAAATAAATGGCAATTAAGTCTGATCGTTGGATTCGCGAAATGAGCGAAAAACACGGCATGATTGAACCGTATGCACATAATCAGGTTCGATTTGATGAAAATGGCAACAAACTGATTTCCTATGGCGTTTCAAGTTATGGTTATGACGTCCGTTGTGCGCGTGAATTTAAAGTATTCACCAATGTTCATTCTGCCATTGTTGATCCAAAAAACTTTGATGAAAAAAGCTTTATTGATATTGAATCGGATGTCTGCATTATTCCACCAAACTCGTTTGCCTTGGCGCGTACAGTTGAATATTTCCGTATTCCACGTAATGTTTTAACCGTGTGTCTGGGCAAATCGACCTATGCGCGCTGCGGTATTATTGTCAATGTCACGCCGCTCGAACCAGAGTGGGAAGGGCATGTGACCTTGGAATTCTCTAATACCACCAACCTGCCTGCACGTATTTACGCGGGTGAAGGCGTTGCACAGATGCTGTTCTTTGAATCAGATGAAGTGTGTGAAACCTCCTATAAAGATCGTGGTGGTAAATATCAGGGCCAAACCGGGGTAACCTTACCGAAAGCCTGATAGTGGAAACTTAAAATAAAAACAAGCGAGCCGTTGTGCTCGCTTGTTTTTTCTCCAATTCATTCATCGGAAAAACGGGCTTTTTGGCCCGTATTTTTTTGCAATTGATAAATTATTACGCATAATGAACAACAATTATGACTTGGTAATCGCATGTTTTTAAGGATAAAAACACATAAATAAATAGCCAAGTTCTGGATAAATAAAAGAATGATGCGGAGCATCTGGGAATAGGATGGTCGAGATGACTGAATATGGAATTGGCCTAAATTTTAGAAAAAGTTGCTTAGCTGCCTTGGTCGGGATGTTGCTAAGTTCTCCTGCATATGCTTTACAGAATCTATCCGATGAACATCTGGCAAATACCACAGGTGAAGGGATTGCCTTGCTTCCTGAAAATTTCAAAATGGTATTTCAGCGCCCGAATGATGTGTCTGCGGCATCAAGTTATACCCGTAATCTCGATAATCCGGAACAATATGACACCGGTTTTATTCGCATCATTCCGGTAGGTGAAAATTACGATAATTTAACCCTCAGTCAGACTGATGCTGCCAATCAGAGAACCAAAGCGGATATTTTTATTTATGGTCTGGCGCTCTCTGAAACCAATAACAATATGAACCAGCGCTATAGTAATCAGGGGTTTGATTGGGGCAGTGCTGCGAATCCCTGGTTATTTCGCGCTGGTACAGCCGAAAATATCCGTCAATTTGACAGTACGAATGCAGCGGCCGATATCAGTTATATTTCTTTAGAAGCTCCTTTGGCCAAAGTGGATGCTGATGATCAGGACAATAATATTAAACTTGGGCTTTGGTTAGATGCTTTTTCACGCAGCTGGAACTCAAGTAACAAGGTGGACCCAATTACGGGGGCACCTGTCACGACCGATGCGGTCAATGATCCTGACTTATTAAAAAATCAGCGAATTCGTTTGCAATTGGTGGCCAATGGTCTAAGCCTAAGTGGTTCACAGGTTCGACTGTTTCAAACCATGCCTTCTACCAATGCGGTAGAAAGTCAGACTTTAGGTATGGCCAGTCTTATCCGTCTGAATACCAATGATAATCCTGAAGCTCTAATTTATGAAAATACCCAGGCCAATAAAGAACTGCTCAATGCCAGAGGTTTGCGTATAAGTACAGCAACCCTCAATGATGGTACCGCGGTTACGCCTGCACTCGACCGTTCTTTAGCCCCAATTTTCCATGCTGAAGAGGGTTTGTATTTGTATAGCCCTAACATCAATTTAGTGCTCGGCAATATGCACCAACCGTTTATTTTGGGCTCGGAAGGCCAGAATATTATTTTAGAAGTGACCCGCATTCCGAATGTCCCTGAAATTTATAAACAGATTTATACCTATTATGCCGATATTGATGGTGATAACACCGAGATCAACCCTGCTGACTATAAAGGCTCAACCTGTAATGTTGCTTATTGTGGCTCTAATATTTCCCAAGTACTTTCAGGGGCAGGAACCACCAACTATCAGGGAACCAATGCAACACATAGCAGTATTTCAATTGGTAGTGTGACACGTGATCCGACCACGAATCTGTTAAAAGCCAACACTGCGAGTAATTCTACCGGTGTGGTATTTAGAAGTCCGCATGCAACTACAGCACCTGTAAACTTGGGCTCGGTGGCAATTGATGGTGTGCTGATCCAGCACTTGAAGTTTAAGACCACGGGACTATAAGAGGGAATTTGAGATGCTGAAAAAAATCTGCTTTCCACTGGCTCTTTGTGTCAGCACATTCAGTTCTGCTCAACTGGTCAGTTTAAATCAAGATGAACTGTTAAATACGGTCGGGCAGGGCGGTGCCGATTTAAGCTGGACGCTTTCTTTAAACCATAAATATGCCAATGACATGAGTCTCAAGAATATTTCCGAACTCAGTAATGGTGAGGTCACTACGGCAAATTATCAGTATGAATGTAGCAATGATGTGTTATGCCGTTTTGCTTTTTCTCCCAATAATCATCGTGATGAAAATGGTCAGAAGTGGCTGGTGTTTAAACAGATTCAAGGCACGATTCAGATTGATAAATTCTCCTTGGAAGGCACCACCATTATTAATAAGGATAAAAATCCACAAACAGCGATGCTGCTTAAATTTTATGATCAGCATCCTCTGAAAATCAGGAATCTAGGTTTTGCGAGTCTGGCGGTTGAGTCAGGTAATGAAGGTTATTTAAACAATACCCGATATACCACCTATAACAATGGTTCTCAGGTTCCTTCATTTGATCAGGGACAGGAACAGGGATTTATGGGACTGAATGTTCATGGCAACTTGCATCTGTCAGGAGATATCAAAATTTTCAGTTATAACTGCTCAGGAGCTGCAACCAGCCGCTGTTAAGCGTTGGGATTTCAAAAGGACATTGAAATGAATAAAACAATAAAATTAAATGTACTTGCCTTATCTATCTGTTTAGCTCAGCAGGCATACGCACTACAGCCTATTTCTGATCGTAGTCTCAGTCAGGTGACAGGGCAGGATGGTATTTCTATTACCCATGAAGTTTCGAAGGTGACAATTGATCAATTGAACTGGGTGGACTATCACAATACCGGAAGTATGAAACTGGGGATGCATGATATTGAAGTGCTCAGCTCGGGGGGGCAGAATATTAAAAGTACCCTTGATGTTGACGTTGGTACCACAGCAAATGGTGTCGGCATGCATATCCAGGCGAGTATTTCACCATTTAAATCTACGGTTCAGAACATCATGCTCATTTGTGAGCCGAACTGTGGTGATAACCAAACGGATCAGAACCTGGGGTCTTTAAGCTTTCATACTATTTCACCACTACGTTTTAACTTAATTACCAGTAATGGATTATTTAACCGAAATGATCTGGCTCATTTAGATTTTGAGCTTAAAAATGCCAGTATTTCTTATGGTCTAAATGGCCAGAACCTGACCTTAAAAGATTTTAACTTTAACCTGTCTGCAGATGGGTATATGTATTTGGATCAGGATGAAGGGATTGTGCTGGCAACTAAAAACAGTCCTACTGGCCAAGACCATATTGTAAATTTAGGACGGGTAGAAGATCTGACCAATGTATCCGATAACCGGTCAGGAGCAACCAATCCAGGGGTGAATATCGATTTACGTTATGGTCCAGAGGGAAGCCAGAATAACCTGATTCGTATGGGGGCTTCTGGAGCAGTGACCAACGGTAAGCTCTTTATTAATGCTAACCAGGCTGGAATTGGAAAGTTTAATACGGTTAGTCGTAATTCAGGCGATTTGACTGAAACAACACGGCAAGCCGGTGGTTATGATATAGCCGGCCCGGGTGGTTTACATCTGGGTATGTCTGCCGAATTTACCCGAGAAGGCAACCCGCTACTCAATGGCAGGGCTCCGACTACACTCGAGATTGGGCATACAGGTACAGGCAGCTATGCAATTGAATTTTCTAACTTATCGCCACTTGCAGTACGTGATAGTAATAATGTTGATGACTTGACTAAACGCAACGCCTATATTGATTTTGGTGATATTTTTATTAATACCGTTCAGGCCAAATCTTTAAACTTTATTATCAATGAGAATATGCAAAAGGTGCTGGGCAGTAATACTCTAGAATTGATTTATAACATTAGCCCTGATCAGAATGCACAAAATTTAGCGCTTATTGCGGTGCGAGGTATGGATTTTCAGGCCATCGCGCGTAAGGCCAGATTCATTTCAGATAACTCGATTGATGCCATTACCGCGACTTCTGGCGAGTGGGGGATTGGTATTCCAATCTTTAACTTAAATACCAACCTGGCTTTGTATGCAAAAAATTATAGCCGTAATGGCATTGACCGTTCTGGTTTAGGCTATAACCTGGCACTTTCGACGGAAGGCTATGGTATTGACCAGAAAACAGGCGCACCAAGTACAACCTCTATTCTGATTATTGATGGTGCGACCGGTAAATACAGTGGTGAAGAAGTCAACTATTATGCGGGCCTAAGAAATATAGATGCGTACCTGAAATCGGATGGGGTGATTGGTTTTGAAGAAGATGGCATTTATGTCAAGGCAGATAACTTGCTGCTGGCTGCAAAAGCTGAAATTGCAATTGGTCAGTTGCCTGGCTCTTTATATAACTGTGCTGAAGTGGAGTGCCAGAACCGGGTAGTTCCTATCGATAACTTTGCCAGAAAAGATGACATCTTGGCTTCTTTAGCCTTCAAGCTTGATGGTAAAGGTGAACTTATGATTATTCCTGGTCTTGAGTCCACGAATGCCACACCCGATACTAATTTTTTATCTTTAAAAGCAAATTTTGAATTTAATCCGATTGCAGAGACAGATAAAGATAATCCAAGTGTTTTGGGCAGTTATATCAGCCTGATTAATGAAGACCGGAATGGCGTTGGGACTAAAACCTCCAGTATAAATTTAAACAAAATGCAAGGTCATGTTGGTTTAGATGCCCGTGTTCTAGTGAAACAAGATACGGTGGTCTTAGATAATCAGGTGAACTTTAATTATAAAGCGACAATGCAGTCTGGATTGGGACAAGCTTTTAAAGCAGAAATGGCGATGTCTCCATCTGGAACGATGCAAAAAATTGCTGATTTTGCCATTCCTGGTGGCAATATGCGTAGCACTTTAGGGATCACACCACGCTAAGTAGATGAAATTGGCTTAAGGATTTGAGTATGAAAAAAACAATAATGTGGGCTCTTATAGGTTCAGCTTTATCCATGACGAACACAAGTCATGCCTTATCTGTGCTTGAAGATGCTGAATTATCGGATGTGACAGGACAGGCTCTATTTTCTGTCGTGAAAGAAACAGATGCTAGTCAAGGTTTAGATTTTTTTAAACTGGGAATTGATGCTGAGTTATCACTAAATGCCAATATTAAATCCTTGCAACTTGGCTGTGGCGGTGAAAATGGTGCGGGTGCTTGTGATATTGATATCTCTGCACTGTCATTGGGCTGTGTGGTGGGCGCGAGTGGAAATTGTATTACCTTACCTACCAATATTGCAGGACAGCCCAAAGGCCAAGATTTTGATAACAGTTTAAGTAATCAAAAAGAGTTAAGAGATTTTGTCTTAACGAATCCCTTTTTCCAATTTGCGATCAAAGGAGGCGACCAAGCTGCAACTCGTGAAGTGGTCGGGGTAAGAGTGGGTGCGGATAAAGCCCAAGGCCCGATGAGCATTGGTGCTATGAATAATTTTAGTGGTTATTTAACTGGAATCAATAATTTATATATTCAGGCACAAACCAATGTGGCGGTTACCTGTAAGCAGGGAACAGCAAACTGTTCCGATGCAGATGCTTCAAAGTATTCTCAAGATTTCGTTGGTGATTATGGTCCTCTTGCTGGTGGGAAAAAGCAACAATATGAAGCAAGTGCATATTTAGGGGTTAAAAATGCTGAAATCCTTAATCTTCTTTTTGGTTCTGTAACTGTGGAATATCGTGACCAGACGATTAATACAGCAGCAGCTCAACGGGAAAACTTAGGTATTGTCGCAAACGGAAATCGTATGACCCAAGTACAAATCCATGGTTTGCAATTAGGAAGCTTGGTCGATGAAGTTGTACAAAATCTGACAATTAACCAAATGTGTACCGGTCATGATCCTGGCAAGTGTAGTGCTATTGGTACAGAAACGATTGGAAATACGTTATTGCCTTTATTACGTACAGGAATTCAAATTTATATGAAACAGGAAACATTAAAAGGTTTAAATCTTCCTGTTCCTGAGCAAGGTACTTTTGAGCTGGATGGTGCTTATAGTACTAAACTCACTACTTTATTAAATGCCTATGTCTTGCCTTATAATTTAGGCAATGTACATCAAATTGATGTTGACTCTAACTTGTTTGGTATTGCCTTAACTTCTTTAGGGAATGGTATTCGTTTCCCTGGTTTTGCTGAGGATGCAAAAGCAACCAAGGGGTGGTCAATGTATTTAGAAGATGCTTTTACGATTAATATTAATCAGCCTTTAACTACCTTAATGTCCAATATTGTACAAACCGGTTTGGCTGCTCAAGGGAATATTACAATGCTTGAGCAACCATACCGTAATTGCTATGGCAGTATGAAATTCTGCTAAGCCTTAAAACTAAAAAATCCCGCTGAAGCGGGATTTTTTATATACAAAGACTTATTATTTTGCGAGCTTCGCCAATAACTCATCTTTGCTTAAGTTGGTTGATTCAGCATCACGGCGACCTTTATATTCAAAAGTACCCGCATCTAAGCCTTTTTCACCAATCACAATACGGTGTGGAATACCGGTTAACTCCAGATCAGAGAATTTCACTCCTGGGCGTTCATTACGGTCATCCAGTAGTACATCATAACCGGCAGCACTTAATTCTGCATATAAGGCTTCTGCAGCTTCTAATGTGCGCGGTGACTTGTGTGCATTCATTGGTACAATTGCGACTTCAAATGGAGCAATGGCAGCTGGCCAGATAATCCCTTTCTCATCGTAATTCTGTTCAATTGCAGAAGCCACGACACGGGTCACACCAATACCATAACAGCCCATGGTTACTACAAATGGTTTGCCATCTTCGCCTAACACTTTACAGTTCAGTGCTTCAGAATATTTTTGGCCCAGCTGGAAAATATGGCCCACTTCAATTCCGCGTTTAATTTGAAGTACACCTTTACCATCTGGAGATGGATCGCCTTCCACCACATTACGAAGATCATAGACCTCAGTAAACTGTGCATCACGCTCCCAGTTCACACCTGTTGTGTGTTGATCTGCGGCGTTGGCACCTGCAACAAAGTCAGACAAGACAGAAGCAGCACGATCGACAATCACGGTCATGCCTTTTTCAACTAGACCTTGTGGGCCCACAAAACCAGTGGTCAGGCCAAGCGCAGCAATTTGCTCTTCAGTGGCGAAGGTTAATGGCGCTGCAATTAAAGGATGCTTTTCAGCTTTAATTTCATTCAGTTCATGGTCGCCGCGCAGGAACAGGGCAATCACCGGAACAGTGCCATTTTCATCGGCAATGCCTTGTACCAGTAAAGCTTTAACAGAATGCGCAGGATCAGTACCGAGGAAGCTTGATACATCCGCGATGGTCTTTTGATTTGGAGTATCTACAACAGTTAAGGCTTGGCTTGGCGCTGCGCGCTCACCGACCAGAATCGCTTCCGCCATTTCAATATTGGCTGCGTAATCCGATTCAGTCGAGAAGGCGATATCATCTTCACCGCTGTCTGCCAGAACGTGGAATTCATGGGAACCTGAACCACCAATTGAACCGGTATCGGCCTGTACCGGACGGAAATCCAGACCAAGACGGCTAAAGATACGGCAGTAAGTGTCATACATGACATCATAGGTTTCTTGCAAAGAAGCCTGATCAACGTGGAAAGAATAGGCATCTTTCATGATGAATTCACGTGAACGCATTACCCCGAAACGTGGACGGATTTCGTCACGGAATTTGGTCTGAATCTGATAGAAGTTCATTGGCAGCTGCTTGTAACTTTTCAGTTCAGTACGTGCCAGATCGGTAATCACTTCTTCATGGGTTGGGCCCAGCACAAACGGGTTGTTGTGACGGTCGGTAAAACGCAGTAATTCTGGACCATATTGCACATAACGGCCCGATTCTTCCCATAATGATGCAGGCTGGGTCACTGGCATAAAGGTTTCTAAAGCGCCGGCGCGGTTCATTTCTTCACGGACAATCGCTTCGACTTTATTTAATACGCGTACCCCCATCGGCAACCAGGTATACAGACCTGAAGCCAATTTACGGATCATCCCCGCACGTAACATGAGCTGATGTGAAATCACTTCAGCATCATTTGGGGTTTCTCTTAACGTAGCAAACAAAAAGCGACTCGCGCGCATGGAAACTGTCCTGATAATTAATCGTGAAAGCAGAGATTATACGATAAAAAAATGAGGTGAACATTCGGAATGTCACCTCATTGTGTTTTCTTCTGACTCAAGACATCAGTTTGCGGCTTTGGCGCAGCATGAAATTCTTGAAATCATCCAGATAGGTGAAGATGACGGGCACCACCACCAGCGTGAGCAGGGTCGAGGTAATCACCCCGCCAATTACCGCATGGGCCATGGGGGCACTCTGTTCGCCGCCTTCACCCAGACCGAGTGCCAGCGGGACCATGCCCATTACCATGGCAGACGTGGTCATTAGAATCGGGCGTAAACGGGTTTTACCGGCCTGAATAATCGCCTCATAACGCGGCTCACCTCTGTCCATGGCCTTTTTAATAAAGTCGATCAGCAGGATGGCGTTCTTGGTGACCAGTCCCATCAGCATGATAATCCCGATAATCGAGAACAGGTTCATGGTGGAGTTCAGCAGGAACAGCGCCAAAAACACCCCAATCAGCGACAGTGGCAACGAGGCCATAATCGCAGCTGGGTGAATAAAGCTGTTAAATTGCGAGCCCAGCACAATGTAAATAAACACAATCGACAGGGTGATGGCGGTCAGTGCATAACCCGCAGATTCAGCCATATCGGCATTGGAACCTTGGGTATCGAAGCTGTAACCCGGCGGCAATTCAAAGTTATTTTGAATCGCTTCAATGTCCCGGCCAATATCACCAGCTGGGCGACCTGCGGTATTGGCTTCGACCAGAACCTCACGGGCCAGATCACGACGGTTAATCTGTGAGGCGCCAAGATTTTCTTCAAAGCTGGCCACACTGGCCAACGGCACCAGAATGGCTTGACCATTGGCATCGGTTTTTTGTGAGGTCAGCGACATTTGCTGTACATCACCCGGCAGGCTGCGGCGGTCTTCAGTCAGACGGACATTTACATCATAGGTTTCGCCGTTTTCATCTTGCCAGGTGGTGACGTCATCGCCGGCAATCAGTGGACGAATCACGTTGGCAATCTGGTTCACAGACAGGCCTAAATCACTGGCCAGTACCCGGTTGATCTGCACTTCCAGCGTCGGTTTCGGTTCTTTCAAGGAGCTTTCCAGATCGACAATGCCATCTACCTTGGCAATTTCCAGCATAAAGCGGTCGGAAATCTGTTGTAGCTGGTTTAAATCCGGCCCTTTAATCGAAATCATCACCGGTTTTTGCCCGCCCGATACGGTTTCATCTGCCGAGGCCACCGAGGTGACACGAATGCCAGCCACGGTTTGCAGGCGTTCACGGAATTCATTATTCAGGTCAGTCAGGGTTTGTTCACGCTCATTGCGCGGCGTAACCCGCACGCGTAAATTGACATGGTTTTTACCGCGGTCAGTCAGGCTGTTGACCGAACCATAGGTAGAAATGACCTGTGGATGCTGGCGAATAATCTGATCGACCTGTTTCAGTTTGGCTTGTGAATATTCCAGCGAGGCATCCACCGGAGTTTCAAACTTAATCCGGATTTCACCTTTGTCCGGTACCGGTACAAATTCGGTACCAATCAGTTTGGATAAACCGAGTGCGCCAAATAACGAGGCCACCGCAATCAGTAGGGTAATCAGGCGGAAGCGTAAGGCCAGTTTCAGCAGCTTTTCATAGACATGACTGAGATTGTCCAGTTTGTTGGAAATCCAGTTCAGGAAACGTTTCACCCGGCCTGGCTGTTTGTTGGGGTTTTTACGCTCGGCCCAGTGTGCCGACAGCATCGGGTCCAGGGTAAAGCTGACAAACATGGAAATTAAAACTGCGGTACTGACCGTGACCCCAAACTGATAGAAGAAACGGCCAATAATCCCGCCCATAAAGGCCACGGGCAGGAATACCGCAACAATGGTCAGGGTGGTGGCCAGAACTGCCAGACCAATTTCTTTGGTACCATCCAGCGCTGCGGTAACGTGGTCTTTGCCCATATCGGCATGGCGGACAATATTTTCCCGCACCACAATCGCGTCATCAATTAGCAGACCAATACTTAAAGACAGGGCCAGTAAGGTCATCATGTTGATGGTAAAACCAAAGGCCCAGATAAAGGTCAGTGTGCCGAGCAGGGCAATTGGCAGGGTCAGGCCGGTAATGGCGGTGGAGCGGAAAGAGCCTAAAAACAGTAGGACGATCAAAACCGCCAGTGCCGCACCTTCAATAATGGTCCGGGCCACATCACGGATACTGCCGCGAATGCCTTTGGAACTGTCGACCACCACTTTGGCTGTGGTGCCCTCAGGCAATTGCTGCTGAAGGTCATCCAGCACTTTATAGGTGTTATCGACCACCTCAATGACATTAGAATCCGAGCTGCGCAGAATATCCACCGCAACCGCAGTTTTGCCATCTAAAAAGGCGCTGGACTCCAGTTCGGCCTGGCTGTCCTGAACGTCGGCGACCTGTTTCAGATAAATCGGTGCGCCATTTTTATTGGCAATAATCAGGTCCCCAAAGGCCAGCGGATGGATGACCTTGGAATTAATTTCAACCACTAGCTCGCTATTGGCCTGTTTCAGGGTGCCACCCGGCACTTCAATATTTTCTGCTTTTAAGGTGTTGATGACCTGATCTACACCAATCCCGAAACTTTGCAGTTTTTCCGGCTGTACTTCAATCCGGATCTGGCGCTGTGCATCACCGAGTAAATTGACCGTTCCCACCCCCGGTACGGTGCGCAGTTGCGGCACAATACGCTGGTCCAGATAAGCACTTAAATCACGCAGCGACATCTGCTCGGATTCAAACACAATCGACATAATCGCGTTGGCCGTCGGGTCGTACCGCTCCACCACCGGGTCCTGGATTTCATCACGGAATTCGGCGGTGACGCTGGCAATTTTATCGCGTACATCCTGCGCTGCTACGGCAGAAGATACATCCAAGTTGAACTCGGCAATAATGGTGGAAAGGCCCTCACTGGACTGGGAAATTACCTGTTTGAGACCGGAAATGGTGTTGATCTGATCTTCCATTTTCTTGGTAATTTCAGATTCAACCGTTTCCGGCGAGGCGCCCGGATAGTTGGTATAGACCACCACAAACGGGAAATCGACATCCGGAAATTCTTCAACGCCCATACGCTGCCAGGAAGCCAGACCCAGCACCATCAGACACAGCATCATCATGACCGTAAAAACGGGATATTTGACACTAATTCGGGTAAACCACATAGTTTTCTATCCTGAGGCGTTTTCGGCGGTCTGGCTGATGCTGACCGGTTGCTGTTCATTCTGCGGACTAAACTTGACCCGACTCACTAAATCGCCGGCCTGCAATCCGCTGACAATGGCGGTATTGTCACTATAGCGCTGCTCGAGCACGTGAATATCAACCCGGACAATCTTGTTCTGGCGAATGGCCCAGACATAAGGTTTGTTTTGTATATCCTGAATGGTGTCTAAAGGAATCAGCTGACCGGAAATCGAGTTGGATGAAACAATATTGCCTTCAACAAAGGCACCGATGCTGAGCGAGTTGATGGATTCATTGGGTGTGGCAAAAAACTCGATCTGACGGCTGGCCAGATCGGCAATTGGAGATATCCGGCTTAAGGTGGCGGTCAGCTGGGCCGGATTGCCCTGAATTTTATATTCAATCTTTTGGCCGACCTTGAGTGCAGACTGCTGGTCACTTGGCAGTTTGGCCTGAATTTCCAGCCGGTCCGGATTAACAATTTCAAACAGGGTCTGGCCGGCAGAAACCGTCTGGCCGGGTTCAACCTGACGCTGGGTAATCACGCCGCTAATCGGGCTGAGAATGGTGCCATCGCGATCGGCTTTTTCGGCAATATCGACATTGGCCTGCTGGGCACGGACATTTTCCAGCTGGGCACGATAATCGACCTGACTTTGTTCATATTCAACTTTGGAAATAAAGCCCTGATTCAGCAGGCGACGTTTACGCTCCATCATCACCCGGGCCTGATTGGCTTGTGCCTGCGTGGAGGCAAGGTTGGCGCGTGCTTGCGCCAGACGTGCGGCATTATCCTGATTGTTTAAACGGACCAGCACCTGACCTTTGCTAACCCGCTGACCCACTTGCGCATTGACTGCACTGGCGGTGGCAGTGACCTGTGCCTGAATGCTACTGTGTTGTACGGCACGAATAGTGCCGGTAAAGGCAGATTTGGACACCGAGTCGCCGGTTTGCACGGCCACCACATCATCCTGAATCAGTTCAATGGTTTCTGGTTCGCTACGGGCCTGTTCCGGTTCTGAGTTCTGGCAGGCGGTCAGCAGCAGGCACAGGCAAAGTGTACTGAGGCCGAGTAGGGGCGTACGAAAACGGGTAGAAGTATGTGATATACGCGGTGCTGGTCGCATGCATATTTATCCTTATTTTTCTTGTCACATGACAATTCAATTAAAAACTTCACTTTATTCAAGTGCTTTTAAGCGAGTAATAATTCTGTCGTATTCTGCCTGTGTTTTTCGATAGCTCGTTTGTAACGATTGAATCTGCTGTCTTTTCTGATTTAAGTTGGTCAGGTTGTTGTTTAAATTGTTTTTCAGCTGTTCCGGGACCGGTTTGACTTTGCGCAGATATTCCATTTCCTGACGTTTAAACACAATCCGGTCATTCTGTAATTGTTTTAACTGTTCCTGCTGAAAGGCAATCTGCTTTTTAATATGTGCCAGCGCATTGTCACGTTGCTGGGTAGCAATATGACTGTTGGTATAGGCCTGTTTTAGTTTTAAATCCTGCTCGCGCTGACGGGCCTGCGCGGCACGTTGTGGCGCCTGACGGGCATCGGTTTCGCTATTATAGGGACGCGCACGCTGAATCACCTGCATGTTGCGGTCCAGTGCTTCATAGCCATAGCGGATATGGTTTGGCGTAACATTGCTGCTGATATTGGCCACGCCGTTTTTATCGTAGTAGCGATACCACGCCGGCTTGTTGTCGGTATTGGCAGACAGCTGTCCTATCTGTAAAGCCAGCAGCAGGCCCAGTAATGATTTACTGAACAATGATGTATGCGCCCTTTTTGTGAGAGCTTTTTGAAAAAAAGTACGCACAAGCTTCCCCGAGATAAAGTTGACTAATTTACTTATTTTTAAGTCTTTAAACTGTTATATTAGACCAGAATCAGAAATTTAAAAAATACAATAGACAAAAAAAAATCAATGGTCATGGAAAAGTGTGAAGCAGTTATACAAAGTTTCTATAAAGTGTAGGTTTGGGCAAAAACTGTTCATTGAAACCTAAAGTAAAGATATGTTAAAAATAACCATAATTATGTAAATAAAATTCTACTACACCGAATTGCTTGTACAAACAAAATGGGAAGGGTCATTAAATGGACGATAAACTCCAAAATCTAAAAGTCATGGTGATTGATGATTCAAAAACCATTCGTCGTACAGCTGAAACTTTATTACAGCGTGAAGGCTATGAAGTGGTCACTGCCGTCGACGGTTTTGAAGCATTGTCTAAAATTGCCGATGCAAATCCGGATATCGTTTTTGTTGACATCATGATGCCACGTCTAGATGGCTATCAAACCTGCGCATTAATTAAAAACTCGCAAAACTACCAGAATATTCCAGTCATCATGCTGTCCAGTAAAGATGGTCTGTTCGATCAGGCCAAAGGCCGCGTGGTGGGTTCAGATGAATATTTAACCAAACCTTTTAGTAAAGATGAGCTTTTAAACGCGATTCGTAATCACGTAAGCGCATAACTCGGGGAATATAAAGATGGCACGTATTTTAATTGTAGATGATTCTCCAACAGAAACATTCCGCTTCAAAGAAATTCTGACCAAGCATGGTTTTGAAGTACTTGAAGCAGCCAATGGTGCAGACGGGGTGACCATGGCACAGGCCGAGCTTCCTGACTTGGTGCTGATGGATGTGGTGATGCCGGGTGTAAACGGTTTCCAGGCGACCCGTCAAATTGCCCGTGGGGATACCACCAAGCATATTCCAATTGTGATCGTGAGTACCAAAGACCAAGCCACTGACCGCGTTTGGGGGAAACGTCAGGGTGCCAGCGATTATCTGACTAAACCTGTAGATGAACAACAATTAATAGATGTTATTAATCAACACCTGAATGCAGGATAACTTATGGCCGCAAATGGATTTATCGAATTACTTCGGTTGTCTAAACGGGGAAATAAAAACTACGTTACAACTGAAAATGAAGTAAACCGATGGTCTGGCATTGCGTTTGAGATGATGGGGCAATATTTCGTTGCCCCGTTGGGGGAAGTCACTGAGGTTATCTATCCACCAAAATATACGCCGGTACCCAACACCCAGAACTGGGTCATGGGGCTAGCCAATATCCGGGGCCGATTACTCTCAGTTTCAGACTTGGCACATTATGTTTCTGGACATAGCAGTGCTTATTCACCGACTCAAAAAGTAATGTGTATTAGTCATCAAGACCATTATGTCGGTTTGGTTGTAGATCAAGTTTTGGGGATCCAACACTTTAATAAGAAAAGTTTCTTTTCTAAACACAATGATTTAGATAGTAATTTACAAGAATATTGTCAGGGGTATTTCCACCAGCATAACCAGCAATGGCATATTTTCTTATTTAGTCGTTTATTGCAAAACCCAAAATTTATGAACGCATCTATAAAATTTATAAATTAACTATCGCGTACGCATATATAAAGGCGAAAATCGGGGAGAAGCTGCATGGGCTTTAAACTTAAAAAGAAAAACTCAGGCGATGGAACCAACCGCAAAAGCGGTTCGGCATCAGTCGCAAAATTACAGACGCAAATTGACCAGTTTGCGCGTGTATTCGGTGATACCAATAAATCAAAGCCACTTATTTTCATTGCCGCAGTTGCGCTGTTGGTCTCGATTATCAGTCTTTTGTCTTTATTCTATAGCGTACCGCGTACCAACCAGTTAACCCAGAGTCTGGGTGAATTACGTTTGTTATCGCAGACCATTTCACGTCAGGCCACTGAAGCCACTGCTTCAGGCACCAAAGAATCGATCCAGAAGCTGACCCAGTCACAACAAAGCTTTAAAGACAACCTGGAAACGGTAAAAGATATTGGCAGTAACTCGGCCGAGCTGGAAAAAGTCGAAGCCGACTGGGCCAAAGTTTCTCAGAATATTGATGCGATCAGCTCGCAACAGGCCATCATTAGCAAACTGTATGACACCAACATCGCGATCAGTGAAACCATTCCGGGGATTCAGGCCGAATATAACCTGATGGTTGACCAGATGGCACGTCAGGACATGCCAAGTAGCCAGGTGGTTATTGCCAAGAACCAGGTGTTCATTGCAGAACGTATCCTGCGTTCAATCAGCTCGGTATTAACCGGTTCAGAAAACTCGCGTGAATCTGCTGATGACTTCAGTGCCGATACCGAGACATTCGGTGCTTACTTGAATGCCCAGCTGAACGGTAGTGCAGAGCTCGGTGTACAGCGTATTGCGGACCCAGGCCTACGTGAAGCTTTAGAAGGCATCCAGTTTGAATATGATGACGTTTTAAAATCTGCATCGGCAACGGTATTAAATAACTCGGCGCAGATTGTACGTGTACGTCAGGCTGCATCGGACATTTTTAGTCAGTCAGATGAGCTGTTAAACCAGTTAAATAAATTATCTAGCGGTGCAGGCCCGGCAGTCATTATTCCGGCCGTACTGTTAATTGCCAGCTTATTGGTCTTCCTGGTACTGGTATTCAAATTACTGACTTTACGTGGTCAATCCGATAAACAGCGTGTAACCCGTCTGCAAGACGAATATGACCGTAACCAGAACGCGATTTTACGTTTACTGGATGAAATTGCCGACCTGGCGGATGGTGACTTGCGTTCATACGCGACCGTATCGGAAGACTTTACCGGTGCGATTGCCGACTCGATTAACTTCGCAATTGACCAGTTACGTGACCTGGTATCGCGTATTCATGAAACTTCTCACGAAGTAGCGCGTTATACCGCCAATACTCAGGAAATTACCAACCAGCTGGCCGAAGCATCTGAACACCAGGCGCAGGAAATTGCCGGTGCATCTGCCGCGATTAACGAAATGGCGATGTCGATTGACCAGGTATCTGCCAACGCCGAAGAATCTGCAGCGGTTGCGGAACGTTCAGTACAAATTGCATCGAATGGTGCGGAAGTTGTAAACCGTTCAATTCAGGGTATGGATATCATTCGTGAGCAGATTCAGGAAACCTCGAAACGTATTAAACGTCTGGGTGAATCTTCGCAGGAAATTGGTAACATCGTTGCCCTGATTAACGATATTGCCGACCAGACCAACATTCTGGCCTTAAACGCAGCAATTCAGGCATCGATGGCTGGTGAAGCAGGTCGTGGTTTCGCGGTCGTAGCCGACGAAGTACAACGTCTTGCGGAACGTTCAGCATCTGCAACCAAGCAGATTGAAACCCTGGTTAAAACCATTCAGACCGATACCAACGAAGCGGTAATTTCGATGGAACAAACCACCTCTGAGGTTGTTCGTGGTGCGAACTTGACCAAGGATGCCGGTGTGGCACTGGATGAAATTCAGACTGTATCGAATAACCTGGCGAAACTGATTGCCAACATTTCTGACGCTGCGAAACTGCAGTCGGCTTCGGCGGGTCATATTGCGACCACGATGAACGTTGTACAGGAAATTACGTCGCAAACCACGACAGCAACCTTCGATACGGCACGTTCGGTTTCTGAACTGGCCAGCATGGCGGAATCATTACGTGAATCTGTAACCGACTTTAAACTTCCGGACTAAGGAAGCCACAGAGAGCTTCTTTCGGGAAGCTCTCTGTTTTACACAGATCAAGCCAAGCATCGACAAGATCAGCTTAACTTCAGGGTTAGGTTACACGTGATGGTTACAATTAAGTTTGAGTGCCGCTGGGCGCTGAAAACATAAGAAGCCTTAGCTATGAAAGAAATATTAAAAAATTTAGTTGAAACGACTGCGCTTCCTGAAGATAGTTATCTTGATCAAGATGCAGAAATTCTAGAAATTTTTGTTGAAGAAATTGAAGAAATCTTCGTTGAGCTAAAAGACCTGTTGGCTCAATGGGCCACGCAGCCTAACGATCAGGAAACGCTAACCACCATTCGCCGTCATTTTCATACCTTAAAAGGTTCGGGACGTATGGTTGGGGCCAAGTCGGCAGGGGAGCTGGCCTGGACGGTTGAAGATACCTTAAACCGGGTCATTTCCGGTAGCCTGACCCTGTCAGCGCAGGTGCAGCAGTTTGCAACCGCGGTGGCGAACGTCTTTGAATACAAACTTTATCCAAGCTTTAAACATGCCCAGCCGATGGCACTGGACCTGCGTCCATTGGTGCTATTAGGACAACAATTACAACAAAATTTAAGTCCTGAACCGGCTTTAGAAGAGCTGTTACAACTGGCAAGCAGCCTAAGGTCCAGCGACAGTATCACCGGTCTGGAGTTTGATACAGCAAGTACTGATGAGCAGGTTGCTGCAGACACCGAGCTGGCTGTGGCTGATAGTGTTGAAGAAGATCCGCTAGCAGCTGAAACACTGGCCATCTTTATTGAAGAAGCGGAAGAACACCTGTTAACGGTGGATCGCTTCCTGGCACACGATGAGCTGAAAACCCAAGATTACAATGGCCTGATTCGTGCCCTGCATACCTTGCGCGGCAGTTCATCCATGGCACACATCGAGCAGATTTTTGATGCCAGCTCCAAGGTAGAAAACCTGTTCAAGACCCTGTTACAGGATGAAATTGAATCGACTTCCAAAGAAACCGCACTGTTATTGCAATATGCTGAATTTGTGCGGGATTATCTGCATCTGTTGCCGCAGAATGACAGTGCCGGCATGGACCGGATTTATCAGACTTTCAATACTGCATGGCAGAACTATGGCTTTAGCCTGGAAGATGTTGATGAATCAGTGAATCCGCAAGGTCTGGTATCCAAGCTGATTGAACTGAATATTGATCAGTTGCTCGATGCTGAGTTCGAATTTGACCAGCGTGCGCAGGCTGAATATCCGGAATATATCCAGACCCTGAGCCATCAGGCGAAGCTGCTGGTAGAGCGTACCGATAACCGCGCCTCTCAGGGTATTCATGATTTTACCCAGGAATTACAACTGGCCTATGCGGCCTTGCTGGACAAGCCAAGCCTGCTGCATAGCGATTATGCCTTTGAATTATTTGGACAGGCGCATCAGGAATTTATCCATCTGTTTGATACCCTGGCTGCCGGGCAACGCGTCAGCTTAAGCGAAGATGCTCAGCAGATCATCAATAACCTGAGTGCCTTTGTACAGCAGGATATTGAAGCACTAAGCCCAGAAACTGATACCACAGAAGCTGTAACCGAAACGGTTGAAGCCGGTGCCGGGCTGAATCTGGCCGTATTGTCACAGCGTCTGGAAGCTGACCGTCAATACATGGATAGCGCTGAAGCCAACAAGGACTTTGATCCAGACCTGCTGGACATTTTCCTGGAAGAGGCCGAAGAGTTACTTACGGGTATTGACCAGGATGTTAACAGCTGGAGCCAAGACCCGAGCAATACTGCTGCGCTGAACAATCTGATGCGCCATTTGCACACCTTAAAAGGTGGTGCCAACATGATTGCAGCCAGCCATATCGGTCTGATTGCGCACCATTTAGAAACCATTTATGAGCGCATCATTAACCGTCAGATGAGCGCATCGACCGCATTGATTCAGATTATCCGTCTGGTTCAGGACAATATTGCGGACCGTATCCAGACCATCCGTGAACAGCAGGTCGATTATCCGGCGCAAGAATCACTGGCGATTCTGGAAAATATTAGCGAACTGGCCCAAGGTCAACTGGTTGAAGCTGAATCGCTGGCAGTGGCGGCTGAAGCAACCTCTAGCGCAAATGTACAACAGTCTGATGCATCTGCACTTGAGTTTGAACTGGAACAGCCAGCACCTGCAGAAACAGCCTATACTGCGCCTGAAGATGAGCAGCCAGACACCAGCAGCGAACCGGTACTGGAAGATGCACCGACCCTGGCTGAGCAAACCATCCCTACAGATGCGGTATCTACTACTGAAAATGACGGTGAAGACAATCTGCATTCGATTGTGGAAGAAACCTTCCTGGAAGAAGCTGAAGAGCTGCTCGACACCACAGAAAGCCTGTTAAAGCAGTGGTTTGACCATCGTAGTGACCGAAGCATTTTGCTGCAGTTACAACGTGCTGCGCACAGCCTGAAAGGCGGCGCGCGTATGGCCGAAATCGAGCCGGTGGCCGTGATTGCCTATCAGCTGGAAAATACCTTTGAACAGTTCGCGGTGCATCAGTTTAATTCCAATGCCTATGATGCCTTGCTGAACACCACTGTGGCTTGGTTAAAAGAAGCCATCTTCCAGCGCGATTACAGCAATTTTGATAGCCTGAAAGCCAGCCTGGAGTCGATTGAATACGTCAATGCGACGGCGCAGCTGCCAGAACGCTTCAATACCGCCGATCTGCTGGCGCCAAGCAAAACCTTCGAATTTGTGCAGGGTGATGGTGCCGAGCCGCCATCCATGCAGGGCGAATGGAGCGAAACCGCACAGCTGGATAACAGCAATGAGATGATCCGTATTTCGGCTGATCTGGTTGAGAAGATGATTGACCTGTCGGGTGAAAACGCGATTAACCGCTCGCGAATCGAGATGGAGCTGGGTCAGCTGGGCGGTACCCTGAATGAAATGGAACTGGCGATTAAACGTCTGGCCGATCAGTTACGCCGAATGGAAGGCGAGCTGGAAAGCCAGATTATTGCCAAACATGGTGATGAACATTCACGCTATACCGACTTCGACCCGCTGGAGATGGACCAGTATTCATCCTTGAACCAGCTGTCGAAATCGTTGGCGGAATCGGCGTCGGACTTGGTGGACTTTAAGACCACGCTGGCGGACAAGATTCGTGATGCTGAAGGTCTGTTACTGCAACAGTCGCGGATTCAGGCAGAAATTCAGGAAAGCCTGATGCGCACCCGTCTGGTACCGTTCTCGCGCATGTTGCCACGTTTACAGCGGATTGTGCGTCAGACTTCATCGACCTTAAACCGTCCTGCCGAGCTGGTGGTACACAATACCGAAGGCGAGCTGGACCGGACCATTCTGGAACGCCTGATTTCACCATTTGAACACATGCTGCGTAATGCGGTGGACCATGGTCTGGAAGATGCCGCTGTACGTAAACAGGCAGCGAAGCCGGAAGTGGGCCAGATTGAGCTGAACATCGGCCGTCAGGGTACCGATGTACTGATTAGCTTTACCGATGATGGTAAAGGTATTGATGAAACCAAGATTCACGCCAAAGCCCTGAGCCTTGGCCTGATTCAGCCAGAGCAGCAGCTGGACAAGAAAGAAATTCTGCAGCTGATTTTCCATCCGGGCTTTAGTACCGCACAAGCCGTGACCCAGATTTCAGGTCGTGGCGTCGGTCTGGACGTGGTGCAAAGCGAAATTAAAGCGCTGGGCGGCCATGTCGAGGTCGATTCTGAACTCGGTAAAGGCACTACTTTCAGTATTCGCGTACCGACTACAGTGGCGGTATCCGATGCCCTGATGGTAAAAGTTGGCGATCAGCAGTTCGCAATTCCATTGGCGCAAATTGACCGTATTGTACGAATTTCACCTTCTGCGCTGGAAAGTTACTTCACCAGCAAAGATGACTACTTCAAGATTGATCAGCAAAACTATAAGTTGCGCTATCTGTCCGAGTTTGTTGCCAATCAGCCATTGCCGCGTTTAAGCAATATCGCACATTCATTGCCGGTGCTGCTGATTAAAGGCAATACTGGTCAGACCATTGCCTTACTGGTCGATCAGCTGATTGGTTCGCGTGGCCAGATTGTGATGAAACCGATTGGCCAGCAGTTTTCCAGCGTGGGCTCGATTGCCGGCGCGACCATTCTTGGTGATGGTCAGGTCTGTCTGATTCTGGATGGTCAGAATATTGCCCGTCAGATTCAGGCCACCCAGCGCATCAAGCATGTGATGGAGCCGCGTGAAGTACAGCGTCGTGATACCCGTCGTCTGGTGATGATTGTGGATGACTCGGTGACCGTACGTAAGGTCACGTCACGTCTGCTCGAACGTCAGGGCTTTGATGTGGTCACGGCCAAAGACGGTGTCGATGCGATTGAGCAGCTGGAAAATGTTAAACCGGATCTGATGCTGCTGGATATTGAAATGCCGCGTATGGATGGCTTTGAGGTGACCAACCTGGTACGCCACCATGACATCCATCGTGACTTGCCAATTATCATGATTACCTCGCGTACCGGTGAAAAACACCGCGAACGTGCCTTTAGCTTGGGGGTAACGCACTATATGGGTAAACCGTTCCAGGAAGCAGAATTGCTTGCCAATATTGAAAACATTTTGCATAGCAGTGAGGCTAAAGCATGAGTCAAAGCAACAGCACCAGCAAAATCGACCAGATTAGCCAGCAGGAACTGCAACATCTGATTACCGTTTCGACCGGTTTTATTGATGCCTATATTGTGGAATGTCATGATCAGGAAGATATGCTGATTCCGCAGAATATTGTCCTGTCGGCGCTGGACAGTTCTACCGCAGTCGATCATGTCGAGTGGCATGATCTAAAACTGCCGGTATATCGTGTTACCCATCCAGAGCAAAATCAGGGCGTTGCCTTGGTGATTGAAGGCGATGAAATTGACCAGCGTTTTGCCCTGATGTGTAATGCCATGCCAAAAACCATCCGTCTGCGTATTTCGGAAGTGGTTGATGATGAGCGTGAAGGCCAACATCCGGCGGTATTCCAGTATGTGCGTATGGGTGAGCAGGTATTCCATGTCCCGAATCTGGCACATATTCAGGCCAGTCTGGGTTTGAATAGCTAATTTAACAGTTGGCAACAGACACAAAAAAAGGAACTCCGCGGAGTTCCTTTTTTATGCAACAGCAAAAAATTAAGTCAGCAGGCCTTCAAGAATCTGCTCATAAATTTCAGCCAGTGGTTCTAAATCATCAATATTCACGTATTCATTGATCTGGTGAATGGTCGCGTTCAGCACACCGAGTTCCAGCACTTGTGCACCGGTTGGCGCGATAAAGCGGCCATCTGATGTTCCGCCCGAAGTAGACAGTTCAGTCTCAACACCAGTCACATTGCGAATCGCATTTTTGGCGGCATTGACCAGTTCACCGACTGGGGTCAGGAATGGTAAACCGGACAGTGTCCATTGAATGTCATAGTTCAGTTGATGACGGTCCAGAATTTCCAGTACCCGGGCTTTGAGCTGCTCAGCAGTCACTTCAGTCGAGTAACGGAAGTTAAAGGTCACGGTCATGGTGCCCGGTACCACGTTGGTTGCACCGGTACCGGCCTGAATATTCGACACCTGGAAAGAGGTGGCCGGGAAGTATTCGTTGCCATTGTCCCAAACAGTTTCGCACAGTTCAGCCAGCGCTTTAGAGGCAGTATGAATCGGGTTAATTGCCAGATGTGGATAAGCCACATGGCCCTGTTTGCCTTTCACGGTTAATACCGCATTTAATGAACCACGACGGCCATTTTTGACAATATCACCCAGACGATGGGTGCTTGATGGTTCACCGACCAGACACCAGTCCATTTTTTCATTACGTGCTTCCAGGGTTTCAACCACCTTTACGGTACCGTTAATGGATGGACCTTCTTCATCTGAGGTAATTAAGAACGCAATTGAGCCTTTATGATCTGGATGTTTGGCCACAAAGCGTTCTGAAGCCACCACCATGGCTGCCAATGCCGTTTTCATATCGGCACTACCGCGGCCATAGAGCTTGCCATTACGAATTTCTGGAGCAAACGGGTCAGAATGCCAGGCATCTAAACTACCGGTAGGGACCACATCGGTATGACCGGCAAAACAGAACACCGGGCCTTCTGTGCCTTTACGCGCCCAAAGATTATCGACATCTTCAAAACGCATTGATTCAATATTAAAGCCAATCTTTTTTAAGCGTTCCGCCATGATGTCTTGGCAGTTATGATCAACAGGTGTTACGGAAGGTTGACGTAATAACTGTAAGCTGAGCTCGAGCGTATCTGAGTGGTTCATGGCTTTGGAATCATGCAAAAAATTTGCCCCTATAATAGGGGAATCATGCCGAGAAGGGGAGTTTTTAATATAAAAAAACCTTATCAGGAGATAAGGTTTTTGCCGGGAATTTGCATTGAAATTTGATTATTGACGGATTTCGTCCTGAGTTTTTTCAGCCGTATTACTTACCGCATTACCTGCTGAAGAGACATCTTCACCTAGACCTTTTACTGTATTACAACCAGTCAGAACAAACATCATTAGTAATGAAGTCGCTAGAATTTTTTTCATCATCATCTCCGTATCATTAAGCATAAATTATTCTGATGTGAAAATTAGAGTAAGAAATATACAGCCAAAAAAATATAGTGCTTTGATTGTGGTTGAGTAATTAAATGTTGTTCAAAGATAGGCTTTTAGTCCAATAGTGCTGATAACACGCATCCATCAGCACCGGGTTGCGATACATATAAAATGCAGACTGGTCCTGATTCAGATATAAGCCATTGCTCCAGAATGCGTTGGCTGAACTGCTTGGGTAGGCATGTGGGCAAATCCATTCGTGCCGTTGCAGCCGGTAAAAATCCTGATGATTGTGTGGCAAATGCTGGCCCCAGGTGCCAATTCTGCGCTCGGGATTGACCCAGTCGGGAAGAGCCTGTGCAGTAACATGTTCAGGCAGATACAGCTGGCCTTTTAATACGGCAAAGCGCTGCTGAATGGTATGACCTTGGGCCTGCTGAAACTGAAACTGCTTTTGGGTAAAGTGGGTTAACTTGCGTAATAAGGTGTCGCTGCGGTTCAGCCCATACCAGTAGGGTAGGCTCAAATCACGTTCGGCCAGATAATATTTGAGTGCTACTTCCCAATGTTCAACTTGCTGGTGGTTATGGTTTAGCAGCAGAAAATCGAGTTCGCCCGTGGTGCGTGGTCCATCAATTATCTGAATACTATGCCCGAGCAATTCATAAGGATGATAGTCACGCTCGGTCAGCCAGAACCAGAGCAGCATTTCAAACCGCAGCCCTAGCCGGGTACTTTTGAGCTGGCTTAAAAAATCTTCCAGTGCAGCCGGATGCTGGTCTAAATGCTCCAGCCGGCTTTGATAATGATCAAAGTGCTGCAACCAGCAGTCTGTGGGATGAAAATCAAAGCCATAACGCTGCTCCAGTGCTGGTGGCAGCTGCTGTAAAATGTTGGGACTGGCCACGCTAAAGGCCAGTTGCCGCACCAGCGGATTGCGGAAATTTAACCAGGGTTCAGCAGAAATATCAGTAAAGGTGTTAGGCGACATCAGTAAATCCATGGTTAAACAGCAGAATTACAACGAAGAAAAGTTTAAAAACGCTTTATACTAGCGCAATTCGACGGGTAGGGTTGCGGTATGAGAGTATTGTTTTGGCGAAGTTTGGTGGTGATTTTTGTCATCCTCGGCTTCATTGGTGCAGTGTTGCCCGGTATGCCAACAACAGTCTTTCTGATTTTAGCGGCCTGGGCCGCATCCAAAGGCTGGCCGCAAATGGATGCCTGGTTGTTGAACCATCCCAAATATGGCCAGACCTTAAGAGACTGGCGTGCCAATGGTACCGTACCACGTAAAGCCAAATGGTTTGCCACCATCATGATGCTGATCAGTGCCTGCATCATGTTATTTACCACGGCTCCGCTGGCAGTCAAAATTTTTACCAACCTGACCATGTTTGTGGTGGCAATCTGGTTATGGCTACGCCCTGAACCTGTTGTTGTCACTCCACCAAAGGTAAAGCAAGAATGATCTACCCTCTACATGCTGCAGATATTCTGGTCGATTTATCTGAGCAGACCTTATATCTGCCAAAACACAATAAACTGTATGTGGTGTCTACCGGTGAAAAGGGCATTGGTGAAGCAGAAAATAGTGGCAAAACCCCACGTGGCTGGCATCAGGTGGCCCTCAAGTTTGGTGCAGATGCGCCGGAAAATACCGTGTTTATTGCCCGTCAGCCAACGGGTGAAATTTATGATGATGAGCTGGCCGAACAGTTTCCTGAACGTGACTGGATTTTGTCCCGTATTTTATGGCTATCAGGGCTGGAGGATGGTTTTAACCAGGGCGCTGGCTGTGACACCTTTAAACGTTATATTTATTTGCATGGCACGCCAGATACCGAACCGATGGGCATTCCCAAGTCACATGGCTGTATCCGGATGCGCAATCGCGACATTATCGAGCTGTTCGAGCTGATTCCAGAACAGGCATTGGTGTATTTGTCTGAAAAGCGGCTGGATTTTAGCCCCTTGGCCATTGAACCACAGCCATAAGACTTAAGCCTGAATTTTGCTGGCATTTTTTACAGATAAAAAATAAAAATGTGCAGGCGAGCAGGGGGGTAATTGCAAGAAATTTCTTCTATTCCCTAGTGGGCTAAAAATAAAATTTTTTGAATAAAGTCAAATAACATACAGAATTTGTTTGTTTTTCTAGCGAATCACTTATTTTTTAATCACTCAGTCATAAAAAAGTGAAAACTGGCAGAAAAGCGTTTGACAGGCGGTAAAGATTCTCTATAATGCACCTCACAAACGATGAAGACGTTAAGGGCGCTTAGCTCAGTTGGTAGAGCGTCTGCCTTACAAGCAGAATGTCGGCGGTTCGATCCCGTCAGCGCCCACCAAGCCTTTACGTTAAAGATTCTTACGTGCAGCGGTAGTTCAGTTGGTTAGAATACCGGCCTGTCACGCCGGGGGTCGCGGGTTCGAGCCCCGTCCGCTGCGCCACTTAAGCTTCTTTAATATTCGTTTGAACCACAATAGTGACTTTGTGTAAGTGCAGCGGTAGTTCAGTTGGTTAGAATACCGGCCTGTCACGCCGGGGGTCGCGGGTTCGAGCCCCGTCCGCTGCGCCATTTACATAAAACGCTTTTGAGGGCGCTTAGCTCAGTTGGTAGAGCGTCTGCCTTACAAGCAGAATGTCGGCGGTTCGATCCCGTCAGCGCCCACCATGATTCTTTTGCGATGCAGCGGTAGTTCAGTTGGTTAGAATACCGGCCTGTCACGCCGGGGGTCGCGGGTTCGAGCCCCGTCCGCTGCGCCATCTCAAAGAATAGCCCTATAAGTTTCCTGAGCTTATAGTGGAATCAAGATTGACAATCTTAATCAGGGCGCTTAGCTCAGTTGGTAGAGCGTCTGCCTTACAAGCAGAATGTCGGCGGTTCGATCCCGTCAGCGCCCACCATATTCAAGCTGTAAAGCTTAAAAGACCTTAATTGCTTACGCAATTACCGTTGCAGCGGTAGTTCAGTTGGTTAGAATACCGGCCTGTCACGCCGGGGGTCGCGGGTTCGAGCCCCGTCCGCTGCGCCATTTTTCATGCCCTGATGTGAAAAATGTGATCAATTACCAAGACTACACACTTCGTTGGTCTTGCGTCGTAAAAAATAATATATTATTTTTTACTCTTCAGGGCGCTTAGCTCAGTTGGTAGAGCGTCTGCCTTACAAGCAGAATGTCGGCGGTTCGATCCCGTCAGCGCCCACCATATCTTTCTTGCCTAAATCTTAAATATTCCATAGAATCCCAGCATTATAAAACAATAAAATGGACTGGATGATCTATGCGAAATCCATATCAACGCAAGGCCGCGTCTAAATCTCAAACTTCAAGCTATAACGTTCAAGATATTTACAAACAGTTTATTGAAATCATGGTCAGCCAGGGACAAGTGTTTGCGCTGTATCATGACGGCTGGGCCTTATGTGCCACACCCACCGGACAGCGCGCTTTTGCGGTCTGGCAAAATAAAAGTCTGGCCAAACTGCTGGTCAAAGACAACTGGGAAAATTACGATATTCAGGAAGTCAGCTTTAAAGATTTTATTGAAAAAGTCCTGCCATTTTTAAGACAGGAAAGCACACTGGTGTCAATGAATCTTAGTCCCGAAGGGCAGAATGTGCTGGTAGCACCGGAAAAGCTGCTGCTGGATATTAAAAACTATCTTTACCAGATTTATTTGCAAAAACCTGAGGTCTATAAAAACCTGCAACTGCCTTCGCCACGTTCCATTCGCCTTAATTAATATTTATTGGGTATTAATATTCATTGAGTAGCCAACCACTTACATAAGCAAAATATTCGCGTAACCAGGAGTTATAGCGAATATAGAGTGGTGTAGGAGCGCTATAGGGCAAGGGCTGCTGATAGCCCTGTTTGCGGGCAATCGCCAGCGCACGCGGTAAATGAAAATCACTGGTCACCACGGCAATCGGATCACTGAGCTGAATATCGTGTTGTACCAGCAAGGCCTTGGAATTGTGGAAATTCAGAGCGGTACTGGTACTGCGTGCTTCCAATAGAATTCGTGTTTTCGGAAGATGATGCTGCTCTGTTAAATAGTGCGCCATCACTTCGGCTTCGGTCCACTGATTCCCAAAAGCGGCGCCACCACTGACGATAATGGGAATTTGTGGCAGCTGCTTGGCCAACGTGGCACCTGCATTTAGGCGTTTGGCCAAGGTCGGCGTCGGCTGGTTGTGCTGGATTCCCCCGCCTAAAATCAGAATCGCCTGCGTATTTGGATTGGGTTGGCTATGCAGGCTTTGCCAGTGTAAGTAGCCAAAGAACAGCGCTACACTGAGTAGCCAGACCCAGAAAGCACCCCATACTAAACGCCAGCCTTGTTGATAGATCGGGCGCTGTCGAATCCAGCGCTGTAGCAGAACATAAGCCAAGGCATAAATGAACAGTGCTGCACCGAACAGCATCGGCAGCAGGGTACCAAAATGAAAGCTGTTCAGACTGAGCAACCACAGACCATTGGCCAGTAGTAGAATTGCAGCCATCAGGCTCAGAAGACGTTTCAGTGGGGCGTGGCTGTGACTCTGCATGGCGGAATGATCATAAATAGCGTGATGTATCTGCAGATTATAAAAGATCAAGATGAAAAAACCGGACATCAAGTCCGGTTTTTTCAATTTTAGTTTTCAGCAAGTTAGCAAAACTTAGTAGACATCACGGCGGTAACGGCCTTCACTGCGTAACTGATCCACCGTAGCTTCACCAAGCAGTTCAATCAGGGTCTGGTCAACATCGCTGGCCATGCCATCAATACTGCCGCAGACATAAATCACGGCACCTTGCTCAATCCAGCGTTGCAGTTCTTTGGCCTGTTCACGCAATTTATGGTGTACATAGACTTTCTGTTCCTGATCACGCGAGAAGGCCACATCCAGACGCTGCAACATGCCGGTGCTTTGCCATGCAGACACAATATTTTCATAGAAAAAGTCATGTGCGCGCTGACGTTCACCGAAAATCAGCCAGTTCTGGGTATAGTCATGACGGATACGTGCCTGTAATAGACTCATTAGCCCGGCAATACCAGTCCCGTTACCAATACAGATGATTGGACGGTTGTCATCAATCAGGTGGAACGATTCATTGGTGCGAATGCGCAGGGCAATACTGCTCTGTAGCGGCGCATGTTGGGTGAGCCAGCCCGAACCAAGACCCAGTTGACCTTGGGCATCGGATTGCTGGCGGACCACCAGACGCAAAATCTGCTGCGATGGAATGCTGGCAATCGAATATTCACGTGCAGGCAGGGTCGGTAACTGTTCCAGTAAATGTTCCAGATTGGCAAACGGCTCGATTTCAACCGTCAGATCTTTGTCCCAGAGCGCCTGTTCAATCGGTTCACCGGTCGAATCTAGCAGGGTACCCGGCTGAATCTGATGCTGTTGTATAAAGGCTGCCAGACGCTCAGGACTGTTCCCTGGCTGGATTTCGGCAATATCACCGGCTTCCCAGTGTGCTTCGTGTTGCGGCGCCAGCTCGATATTATAGGCTGGTGCACCCAGACTGTTCGGATTGAGCAGATCACGCTGTTTCAGAATCCAGCTGTCAAAGGTCTTGTGAATGTCCATGCCTTGCAATTCAAGCTGGGTGGCTTGAGCTAGTGCTGTATTCCAGCGTTGGATATCTTCATTGCTGGCATTGTCCACTTCAATGGTGGCAAACAGAGGCTGCGCCTGATTGCGTTGTAACCACTGATCAATTTTATGACCAAAGCTGCAGTAGCTGTCCGGATATTCCTTGGAGCCCAGCGCCAGTACCGCATAACGAAGATGCTGTAAATTGGCCGAGCTGCTCAGGATTTTCTTGTCAAAGCTGGAGGCTAAATCAGGTGCTTCACCGGTACCATAGGTACTGGCTACAAACAGCACCTGTTCTACCGATTGCAGATCTTCCAGACTCAATTGCTGTACCGGTTTCACGGTCACTGGTTGACGAGCTTCCTGCAAACTGGTCGCAGTACGCCAGGCCAGCTGTTCAGCCACGCCGGTTTGGGTGGCGTAGGCAATCAGCCACGGTTTGGCATTTGGATCAACCGTGACGGCGCTTGCGCTATTCCGTGCTGCCTGGGTCAGTTTCTTCTGCTTGCGACGTTTCAGATACAGCATCCAGCCGGTGACAAAGAACAGCGGCATCAGCAGGGAAGCGACCATGGCAAAGAACTGGTACACCGGACCAAAGAAGCTGCCACGGTGAACCGGTAACATGCTGCTCATGATTTTTTCATTGAGTTTTTTATCTTCATACAGGCTGATGTCGGTGAGGCTGGCCGTCTGATAGTTATAGGTTGCACTATTGCGGGCACGTTCATGCTGCGGTACTGCATCGACAAAGTTGAGGCTAACTTCACCATTGGCCTGTTTGGGCAGGTTCAGGGTCATGGTTGAGTAGTCACGTCCCAGTTGTGCCTGTACGCCAATCCAGGTCTGGTTCAATACCGCCTGCATTTGCAGCGAATCCAGTCCTTCTGCACGCTCACCACGACCTTCACGCGCAGCACCTTCGCCACGTTCACGGCCTTGCGGCGCACCACGCTGACCTTGCGGCGCGGCATTGGCCTGCATTTGCGGTTGTGGACGCTCTACGCCCAGCACCTTGAACATGCCATTACGCCACCAGTCATAGGACCAGTACAGGCCGGTACAGGCTAGAATCAGGTAGAAAATCACCACCCAGGTGCCGACAACGGCGTGTAAATCCCAGATAAAGTTACGGCCTTTGAGTTTTGGCTTCACAAAGAACCACTGTTTTACCGAATGCTTTTTCGGCCAGCGTAAATATAGACCACTCAAGACAAAGAAAATTAGCATCAAGGCACAGGCACCGGTAATCTGCTTGCCGACCGGGCCAACGGTCAGGTTACGGTGTAACTGCTGGATAAACTGGAAAAATTCACGGCCTTTAATCTCGGGTAACACTTCTGCGCTGTAGGGGTTAATCAGCACATTCTGGCCGCGACGTGCGCCTTCTTTGGCAATATTGACACTCGAAGATGCTGCCGGATCGGAGGCGATAGTAATGCTATTAATTTTGGTTTCAGGTTGAGTCAGCTGAAAATGCTGATAGATTTCCGCCGGGGTGAGCTTGGCCCGGTTTTCGACCTGCACGGTATAACTGTCCGGATTCATCCATTTTAGAATTTGTTGTTCATAGGAATAAATCGCACCGGTAACACCCATCAGTGCGAGAATCAGGCCTGCACTAATTCCAAGGAACCAGTGCAGCTGGAAAAATATTTTTTTAAGCATAGCAATACAGCAGCAGTGTGGAGAGAACAATGGGCGAAATTATAACTGAAGAATAGCGAGATGGAATAGAGTTTGAATATAATATTTATTCTCATTATCATTTAGGTTGGTGCAAACCGGATAAAAAAACCTCCAGCAGGGTGGAGGTTTTTTTGAACGTACAGGCTTAAAGCTGTTTTGGCTCACCTACAGATTCAAGCAGGTGCTTACGAATGGTTTTAAAAGAAAAGTTTTTAGAATCCAGACGTTTTGGCAAGATATAAGCGCCTTGCTGACCTTTGACGGTAAAGTTCACCAGAATGAAATCCGGGGTAGAATACCATTCATAAATATCTTTCCAGCTAATCGCGCCCATGCCTTCTTGCAGGCCCATTTGCTGGCGCATGATGATGCCGTGCGGTTGCACGCCCAGACGGATGCCTTTAATTTCCTGTACCGGAAATTCATTCATTTTGCGTTTGGCATACCATTCCAGACCGAATTTACGGATCAGGAAGTACAGCACCACACAGACCAGAGCTACCCAGCAGAAAATGGTGGAATAGTTCTTGATCAGGATAATCCCCAGAATAGACAGGGCCGTAATAATGCCCATGATCGCCCAGGCTTTGGTGCCAATTTTGTTGGTGCTACGCCAAATTAAAAGCTGGGCATGACGTTGCTCGGCTTCGCTAATGTCGTAGTTCACAGGCTGTAAAGTATAAGCGTATAAATTTTTCGCGGTCATAGTGGAACTAACAAATTTCAAACTCAGAAAAGTTTAGCATTAATTACAGCATTTCAGGAGTCTATTGTTGCAAAATCATCCGAATTATAACGAGGCCAGTTCGGTGGCATCCTGATCACGGTCATGGCTTAAACTCTGCTTTAGCTGACTCAGTTGATGCAGGATGGTCAGCATCAGCGATAACTGCTGCAAAATAATCAGTCCCTGTTGATCTTCCTGATGATTTTGGCTTAAACGCTGCCGGATGGTATGCAGCATATTTTGTGAAGACAGATCGGGTACTTCATCGTTCAGCAAGGCACCGCGAATATCTTCCAGCGCTTTATCCAGCAGGGTTAAAATCTCCGGATCTTCAATTTTTTCCCGGTGTGCCCCCAGCGCGGCAATATAGCTGATAAAGGTATGATTCAGGCACAGCAATTCAAAAGCCTGGGCTTTTTGCGAGGCATCAAAATCCGGCTCAGTGGCCAGGGTAGAAATGAGCGAGGCCAGTTCGGCATCGGTATTATGCGCTGCACGGCGTACCACGCGATAGGTCAGGCCGTTATTGCGCCCGGTTTTGTATTGCTCGACCACTTCGGTCAGATAATCACACTGCGCATTTAAGGCACGGCGAATGGTGCGCGGCAAACGGCGGAATTTCCAGTCCGGGAAAATAAAACTGACGCCAAACCAGGCCAGTGCGCAGCCAATTAAGGTATCAATCATACGCGGCAGGGCAGCGGCAAAGCCCATGCCATCGAGGTTAAAGTTAATCAGTGCCAGAATGGTAATAAAGGCGGTGGCTTGTGCATACTGCTTACTGCGTAATTCAAAGAACAGAATTCCGCTCACTACCAGCAGCAACAGCTGACCTTCGACCGACGGAATAAAATATAAGATGCTATAACCGACCAGAATCCCGACCAGGGTGCCGACAATCCGCAGGCGTAAGCGGCGTTTGGTGGCGTTAAAGTTGGGTTGGGTCACAAACAGTGCGGTCAGTAAAATCCAGTAGCCGTATTCAATATTGGTGACCTGGACAAAAATATAGCCAATCAGCAGCACCGCCGATAATCGAATGGCATGCCGGAACAGCACCGATTCCGGAGTTAAATGCTGCTTGATGCGGATGACCATATCATCCCAGCCTTTCAGGTCATCATCTTTAAGCTGGTTTTCAATATGTTTGGTTTTATCCAGCTTGATATAACGCTCGGTTTCCAGGTTGCGTAACTGCGCGTCAATAGATTTAAGGTTCTGATACAGGGCAAACAGGGCATTGACCCAGACCTGATCATACTGCTGTTCGCTGCGCAGCTTTTGTAGCGAATGTTTCAGGTTCTCAAAGGCATGTTTAAAGCGTTTGCTGTGAATATAGGGTTCACGCTTCAGGATGCTTTCGCTTAAATCTTTACAGGCTTTGCCCTGAATCGCCAGAATACGCTGGAAACGGAACAGGATGTCGCTGTGCTCAAAAATTTTGGCCAGTTTCTGATAGTCAATATGCGCGGAGTCGGCGCGTTCATGAATATCCTGGGCAATAAAATAATACTGCAGGCTGCGGCGGGTGTCTTTCTGGCCACGGTCACCTTTTAAACGGGTCAGTAGCGCGGTTTTCAGTTCATTAAACAGGCCAACCAGCTTGCCATTTTCCATTGACAGGTCAATCAGGCTTTGCTGATAGCTGCCGGGGGTCATATCGACATCAAACAGATTGGATTTGGCAAACAGGAAATCGCCTAACGAGGCATAGCTTTGCGAAAGTTTGTCTTGTAGCTGCCGTACCGGAAACAGTAAAAAGCTGATGGTGGAAATCAGCCCGTACCAGACTGCACCAACCACCAGCAAGGCTGGCTGGGTGTACCAGTCTTCAAACAGGTCCACACCGAGCATGGCATAAACCGAAATCACCAGACAGCCATAGGCAATGGTGGCATAACGCCGGCCCAGAGAACCGAGCAGAATCAGGCCAATACAGGAGATAATCAGGCCAATGGCAAACAGCACCGGATGTGGAAACAGCAGCTGAATGGAGGCAGCGGTAATAAAAAAGCCGATATAGGTATAAGTCTGGTTCAGGATTCTTAAAGAGAAGCGGTCATCAATATCGCTTAAACCGGCTGCGACCACGCCCAAGGTTAGCGGAATGGTGGCCAGCTGATAGCCGAGCAGATAAGGAACAAAGGCGGTGCCGGCAAAGGCGATCATCATCCGGATGTTATAGATAAAGGCCGTGTTGTAGGCAATGTGTTTGAGACGTGTGAGCCAGGATTTCAAGACTGTTCCTTAAACGAAGCCAGATGCTATGCAGCGGGCAGCAATTATGTGAAACTTCACTTTCAGTACCCTGAAATAATACTATGGACTGTGTACCTTGTCTTTAAATCAGTCATTTAAAAAAGAAATATGAATATGTCCGATTCCCATGCCAGTGCAAGCCCGCAGCAGCAGTATCCATCTTCCTGGATTTTACTGCTGGCATTGCTGACCTCGCTTGGTCCGCTGTCGATTGATATGTATCTGCCGGCCTTGCCCCAAATGGCAGATGATTTTGGGGTCAGCACACAAATGGTGGCCAATAGTCTACCGGCTTATTTTCTGGGCCTGGCGATTGGACAGTTAATTTATGGCCCTTTAAGTGACCGGATTGGCCGTAAAACCCCACTGTATTTTGGTTTGGGACTGTATTTTCTGGCCAGCCTGCTCTGTGTTTATGCCCAGGATGAATGGAGCCTGATTGCTGCGCGGGTGTTACAGGCCTTAGGGGGCTGTGTCGGGGTGGTGATTGCCCGTGCGGCAATTCGTGACCGGCTGGATATGCAGGCTTCCGCGCAGGCTTTTTCCAGCATGATGATTGTGACCGCAATTGCGCCCATTATTGCGCCGGGTCTGGGGGCCATCGTCCTGAGCTTTTTTGACTGGCAGGCGATTTTTGTCTGTCTGGCCATGATGAGTTTAGTCTGCTGGCTGTGTGTCCATTTTTTCTTTCAGGAAACCCTGCCGCCAGAGCGCCGTCTGAAATTGAATTTCTATCAGGTGCTGACCTTATATCTGGCCATTTTTAAAGACCGCAGTTTTTATTTACCGATGATTGCCGGCTGTTTTACCGGTGGGGCGATGTTCTGTTATATCAGCAGTTCTGCCGCTGTTCTGATGGATGGTTATGGCCTGAACCAGCAGCAGTTTTCGATTGCTTTTGGTGCCAATGCGGTCGGTATTATGCTGGCCTCGACCTTAAACAAGCATTTGGCAACCAGCAGCTCTTTAATGACCCGTTTAAAAATAGGCGGTACGGTGCAGGGCACTGGCGCGCTAATTCTGGTCATCGCCGGGCTGATGAGCCATGCGCCGATTGTTGTGGTTTTTGCCGGGCTGTTTTTAGCTGTGGCCGGAATTGGTTTTACTGGCCCCAATGCCATGGCGTTGGCAATGTCGGAGCAGGGTGCCCGTGCCGGTACAGCCAGCGCGATTATGGGCAGTATGCAATTTAGCTGCGGTTTAATTGGCGGCTTAATGTTGAATGTACTGATCTGGGATGCTTTATTAAATATGGGCAGTGTGATGCTGCTGTTTATTCTGATTGGGGTGAGTGCGATGTATATCATGCATCGGGAGCGGAAATTAAAAACAGCCTAACCCCGATTCATTCTTATAAATAAAAAGAAGAAACCCGGGCGATTTCTTATTTGCTCTTTAAGCTGTTGCAGCGTGAGGGCCAGAGCTAAAAAATTATTCTACAAATACGGCAAATTCTTCGACAGGTACGCGCGGGGTAATAAAGCTATTTACAATATGCTCTGGATCGGCATAACCCAAGGCCATACCACAGACCAGTTCTTCATCGGCCGGGGCATTTAAGACCTCCAGTACAATGCGATGAAAACTATTCCATGCCGCTTGTGGGCAGGTGTCCAGCCCGCGTGCCTTGGCGGCAATCATCACGTTTTGCATCATCATAGAAAGATCCATTTTTGAACCAATTTCCAGGTCACGGTGCAGGGTAAAAAACAGGCCTACCGGTGCATCAAACAGCTGAAAATTACGCAGATGCTGCGCGGCCATCTTCTGTTTTTCGCCTTTTTCAATATTGAGCAGGCCATACAGCCCCCAGCCATTTTCACGGCGCCGCTCAATAAACGGCGAGAACCATTGTTCCGGATAATAGGAAAAGGTGGCCTGATAATCGGCCGCACGTTCAGGATGTAAATACAGTTCAGTTTGTGCCTGACAGACCCGATCAATGAGTTCCTGACGCTTTTCACCGGTCACCACATACACCTTCCACGGCTGAATATTGGTGCCGGATGGTGCGCGGCTGGCCACGCTTAGAATATCTTTAATCATTTGCGGATCGACCGGACGATCTAAAAAGGCGCGCACCGAATGACGCGAGCTAATGGCCTGATCGACCAGTTGTACTTGTCCTTTATCCATGAAAAATCCCTTAAAATGTTTATGTTCTAATCAACTGTCGCTATATACAATAGTCTAATATTTAACCGGGTAGGCAGCTTTTACTTTTCGATAAAACCATGATAATTCGATATTTTTGCAAATGAGAATTAGAAAAATTGATCAGTCCTTTATCCTTATACGTTAAAAGTGATTTTAATAAAATAAATTAATTGTTAGATTGAAAGCATAAAACGATTACAGTTTTGTGTAATTCTTTATCGATAAGACTTTTAATTATTTGATAAATAGCAAAAGTGTGATGATTAAATGACATTTAAATCAGGGATGCTTGCCATCTGAGTCAGTATTTAAAATGTCTTAAAAGAGCACGGATGAGCATTATTTTTTACTCTGGAGAAACTCATGGATCGTAAAATCCAAACTTCACTTATCACAAAAACATTAGCGGTCGCAATTACAGCAGCAATGGCCTCTACGGTACAGGCAGCAAGCACTGAACAACAACAAATTCAAGAATTACGCCAGGAAGTACAAGCACTCAAAGCTTTAATTCAACAGCAGCAACAGGTTCAGCAACAGCAACAAGTCCAGATCCAGCAAGTTCAGGCGCAACCGGCACCTGCAGCAAAATCGGCTTCACCATTTTCCTTAAAGTCGAAAGGTGGTGCTGAAGTCAATCTGTACGGTTTTGTGCGTGGGGATGCTGCGTATCAAATTGAAGGTGGTAATGGAATTTTTAACCGTATCCACGCCGTTAGCTTGGGCGATGACAATAACGCAACTGAAGACCGTTTTGATTCAACCGCAACCACTACACGCCTTGGTTTAGACTTTAAAGGTCCAGTCGCAGGGAAAGATGTCGGCGGTAAAATTGAGATTGATTTCCGTGGTACTAATGACAGCGTACGTATTCGCCACGCTTACTTAACTATGGACAACTGGTTATTGGGTCAAACCACTTCATCCTTCCTTTCCGGTGAAACTACACCTGAAATGCTGGACTTTAACTCACCACTCGGTATTGGTACTTACCGTACACCACAAGTGCGTTATAGCGACAAAATTAATGCAGACACGACTTATTTTGTTGGTTTAGAAAAAGGACATGACGATAACAGACTGCCGGCAGCAACCGCAAAAGTTGCACATAAATTTGCTGAAGGTGCAGGTACGCTGACAGGTCGAGCGCTGGTCCAGGAAGTTCGTGCGCGTGATGTAGCTGACGAAACAGATTTTGGCTGGGGCTTGGCTGCGGGTGTAAACTTTAAACCAACTGAAACCTTAACTTTAAATGCCGACTACTCTCATGTAACGGGTGATGACAAGTTTATTCTATACACCGATAGGAATAAGCGTTATTCAGTAGATGGTAATGACATCGACTTAAAAGAATTTGATGCATTTACTTTAGGCGCTACTTTGAAAATTACACCAAAACTTCGTAGTACATTAGGTTATGGTGCAGTCTTCTTTGATGATGCTGTAGGTGAAGAAAATGACGAATTACAGCAAGGCTGGTTAAATGTCATGTATAACCCGGTACAACCAATTACCTTGGGTGCTGAATATGTTTACGGTGAACGTGAAACAGCTGATGGCCGAACAGGTAAAGATAATCGTATTGGTGTAATGGCACGTTATAACTTCTAAGTGCTGAACCAAAAAAGAGGTGGCTTGCCACCTCTTTTTTTTATTTACCGATTTTTAAAAAACAATTTTAAATTCAGTTGCTTAAATTTATAGTTAAAAGCAATAAGTTAGACTAATAGCAAATAGCGTTAAAAAAATAAAGATTTTTAGAGAAAAAGATGCATAATGTGCGATTTTTTAAGCTGTATTGTTCAGCTTTTTCTATGAATTAAGATGTATTTGTTGGCTACATGAAGCAATGCATTTTCTATGTTTAGGAGCCTATATGAGATTATCTTTCTATAGTAAGCCTATTCAGAGATTTCAGCCTGACATTACCCTGCCACTGAAGTGTCTGTATTTTATTTTTCACTCCCTCTTTTTCAGGCAGTGCCGGTTGATATGAATTTGAGGAGCGACGCTGAGTCTTGCGCTTCAGCTCAGATGCTTCTTCGCCAGCTCAGATGCTTCTTCGCCAGCTCAGATGCTTCTTCGCCAACTCAGAACTTTTTCTGATTTACATTATTCATATTGCAGAGTTTTCCCGTTTATTTAAATTAAACAGAGCAGCCTTATCATAAAAGGTGCTTATATCATCAGGTTTAAATAATCAGAACCGGAAAACAATAAGCATTGACCATATTAAATGGATATTGCCATGGAATTTACTTTTAATGCGTTTTACACCTTAATTGCGGCTGTAATCGTTCTCCTTTTGGGACGTTTTTTAGTTAACAATATTGATTTTCTAAGACGTTACAACATCCCGGAACCTGTCGCGGGCGGTTTGGTCGCTGCGGTGGTGTCTTTAATCGTGCACAATTTCTGGGGCTACAGCATTACCACCAGTAGTGCGCTGCAAACCAGTTTTATGCTGATTTTCTTTGCCTCCATCGGTTTAAGTGCCAACTTTGCCAAACTGCGTGAAGGCGGTATTGGTCTGGTGATCTTTCTGATCGCAATTTCACTATTCATCATTGTACAAAACTTTGTCGGGATTAGTCTGGCGACAGTATTGGGCATTGATCCGCTAATTGGTATGATTGCCGGTTCCATTACCTTAACCGGTGGTCACGGGACTGCGGGTGCATGGGGTGAAATCCTTGAGGTTGAACATGGTATTCAGGGGGCTTTGGCCCTGGGGATGGCCAGTGCGACCTTCGGTCTGATTATTGGCGGTATTATTGGTGGGCCATTGGCCAAGCTGCTGATCAACCGTTATCAGTTGGCTACACCACGTACCGATGCACAAATTGAACAGCGTGACAATACGCCAGTTGAACCGGTACCGGGCGAGTTTGTGCCGTTTGAATATCCGCATCAGGTGCGTTTAATTACCGCAGACAATGCCATTACCACTTTAGGTTTATTTGCAGCCTGTCTGGCCTTTGCCGAGTTTATGACTGGTTATGCCAAAGGTACGCTGTTTGAGTTGCCAACTTTCGTCTGGGCTTTGGCTGGTGGGGTAATTCTGCGTAACGTATTAGAAGGTATTTTCAAAGTCACTATTTTTGACCGTGCGATTGACGTATTTGGTAACGCTTCATTGTCTTTATATTTGGCGATGGCATTGCTGTCATTGAAATTATGGCAACTGGCAGATCTGGCGGGCCCGCTAATGGTCATTCTAGGCGCGCAAACCATCACCATGGCCTTGTATGCGGCCTTCATTACCTTCCGTGTTATGGGTAAAAACTATGATGCTGCTGTACTGGCTGCGGGTCACTGTGGTTTTGGTATGGGTGCAACACCTACTGCAGTTGCCAACATGCAGGCCGTTACCAATATGTACGGTGCTTCTCATAAAGCCTTCCTGATTGTACCGCTGTGTGGTGCTTTCTTTGTCGACTTGATTAATGCGACTGTCATTCAAGTCATTCTTAAGTTTTTTGTTTAAGTAATTTGAGTGGAAAAGCCTTGTTAAAAGGCTTTTCTTTTTAGGATGACTCAATCAGCAAAGGGTGCGAAAAAATGAATGAACAATTAAATGAAACCCTAATGTCCTGGGTGACGCTTCTAAATACCCCGCTGTGGGATTTTCTGGTGATCTTTCTGGTTGGTGTCGGGATATTTTATACCCTGATCACCGGCGCTGTACAAATTCGCCTGTTCTGGCACAGTATTAAAGCCATGAGGTCGAGCCGTAAAAAAGGCGAAGACAGTTATGGGATTACCCCATTTCAGGCCCTTGTGACCGGTTTGGCCAGTCGGGTCGGGGTCGGTAACGTTGCCGGTGTTGCGATTGCGATTGCGATTGGTGGTCCGGGTGCGGTGTTCTGGATGTGGTTTACCGCATTTTTAGGCATGAGTTCGGCCTTTGTCGAATCTTCACTGGCGCAGCTATTTAAGGTGCGTGATACCAGCAACCATCAGTTCCGTGGTGGTCCGGCCTATTACATTACCCAAGGCCTGAAACAGAAATGGCTGGGTGTAGTATTTGCGGTTGCCCTGATTTTAACTTACGGTTTCGTGTTTAACGCGGTGCAGGCCAACTCGATTATCAGTGCCACATCACATGCCTGGGGCTGGAATCAGGCCAATCTGACTGTTCCAATGGGTGCATTCAGTTTTGAACTGTCCTGGTTGGGTCTGGTTCTGGTCGTCATGACCGCCATGATTATTTTTGGCGGGATTAAACGTATTGCCAAAGTGGCAGAGAAATTTGTCCCGATTATGGCGCTGCTGTATCTGGTGGTGGCATTGTATATCGCCGTGATTAATCTGCCGATTATTCCGGATATTTTCCGCCTGATTTTCAGCAAGGCTTTTGAATTTGATGCCGCTGCCGGTGGTTTCTTTGGGGCGATGGTGTCGATGGCGATGATGATGGGCATCAAGCGTGGTCTGTTCTCCAATGAAGCGGGGATGGGTTCTGCACCAAACGCGGCTGCTGTGTCGGATGTAAAACATCCAGTGAATCAGGGGCTGGTACAGATGCTGGGCGTATTCGTGGACACCTTTATTGTCTGTTCATGTACCGCAATCATCATTTTGTCTTCCGGTTTATATCAGAATGCCGGTTTTGAAGGGGTGACCCTGACCCAGATGGCGCTGGAAAGCCAGATTGGCCATTGGGGCGATGACTTCCTGGCCATTATCCTGTTTATGTTTACTTATTCGTCGATTATTGGGAACTACGCCTATGCCGAAGGTAACGTGCAGTTCATTAACAACAACCGCAAGATCATGCTGATTTTCCGTCTGCTGGTGCTGTTTATGGTGTATTTCGGCGCGATTGCCACCGTACCACTGATCTGGTCGATGGCCGATCTGTTTATGGGCGTGATGGCCACCATCAACCTGTTTGCTATTTTACTGCTGACGCCATTTGTGCTGATGTTGCTAAAAGACTTCAAGGCACAACTGAAGCGTGGCGTGAAAGAACCGGAATTTAAACTGGACAATCATCCTAAATTTAAAGACCGGGTTAATTCCGATATCTGGTAATGCAAACAACAACAGCCTCATCATGAGGCTGTTGTTTTATCAAGAGAATATTCTTTTAGATGCGTTAGCTCAGCAAAGACAGCAAACCCATATACACGCCAAAGCTACCAATCAGGCTGACCCACACCGGCAGTTTGCTTTTCAGTAAAACAATCACAAACATCACAAACGCCAGATCCAGCACTGATGTTAAATAATCCTGTCCCATATCAACAATGAGCGCGAGCAATAAACCCACCACCGCGGCATTAATACCAATCACCGCATGTTTGATTTTGTCCTGATGCATCAGCCAGGACCAATGCGGCAGGGTAGCAAAAATCAGAAAGAACGAGGGCAGGAAAATGGCGATGGTGGCAATGATCGCGTTCAGCACAGGATAGGCAGTTAAATCCAGAAAATAGCCGACATAGCTGGCAAAGCTGAATAAAGGACCCGGCATGAGCTGGGCAAAGGCATAGCCTAAATCAAACTGCTGGGCTGAGATCATGCCGGTACTGACAAAGTCCTGATGCAGCAGCGGTAAAATAATATGCCCACCACCAAAGACCAGTGCAGCAGACTGATAAAAGCCTAAAAAGCCTTCAGCCAGCAGATTCGGATTGATCCAGTTCAGCGCACCGAGCAGCAGAAACGGACAGATAAACAAGATTAGCCAGAGTGTAGTTGAGCCGAAACTGCGCTGTTCCAGCTGAAAACTCGGCGTGGTATGACTGCCGCTTTGAGGTTGTGTTTTGGCAATCCACATGCCGGCCAGACCAGCCAGCACAATCACCAGAATCTGGTTATATGACAGTGGCAGGAACCAGATCATGAGTGCGGACACGAGCATCAGTAGGTATTGCCACCAGCTTTTGCAAAAGTTTTGCAGCATTTGCCAGAAGGCCCAGAACACCACCGCCAGTACAATCAGTTGAATGGCATGAAAATAAGCCGAACTGATCCATGGAAATAACTGCTGACCGATAAAGGCCAGTAGCGTCATCAGTAAGGCCGAGGGCAAGGTAAAGCCCAGCCAGGCCACCACCGAGCCTAAATAGCCACGTTTTAAATAGCCAATGGCCAGTCCGACCTGACTGCTGGTCGGGCCGGGTAACAGTTGCGCTAAAGCGACGACCTGGGCATAGTCTTCATCTTTGAGCCAGTGCAAACGCTGTACAAAAGTCTGGTGAAAAAACACCAGATGCGCGGCTGGGCCCCCGAAAGACAAGCATCCCAGCTTAAAGAAAATCAGAAAAATCTGTGAATAAGATAAAGAAGACATTGGCTAGAATTTTAAAAAACCCGACTTAAGTTTAAACTGAGCAGATGACAGTTTAACGAATTTAAACAATGCACTGCAGAAAATCTCCTTAGACTACAGCAGGCCTGTCGAGTTCAGATCGAGGAATTCATGTTGAATAAAAATCTTGGCTTTATCAGTGTGATGGGGGCAGTCATGCTGACCTTAGGCGCCTGTCAGCATCTGCCAGAACAGCATCAGCGGGTGTCCTCCCAATTAATGGCAACCCCGGCAATGGCAGAGGCCAGCCAGCAGAACGCACGCATGAACTTTAAAACGTTGCCGCAATATACCGGACAGGACCCGGTCATTGCCTTGGTGCTGGGCAGCGGCGGCGCGCGCGGTTATGCCCATATTGGCGTAATTGAAGTGCTGGAACAAAATGGCATCCGTCCGGATTTTATCGTCGGGACCAGTGCCGGCAGTATTGTCGGGTCGATTTATGCCAGCGGCAAAAGCGCGCATGAGCTGCGTCAGATTGCCCTGAACATGAAGGCCAATGATGTCCGTGACATCAAGCTGGATATGAAAGGCTTCTTCGATGGCAAAAAAGTCGAGAACTATGTCAATACGCAGGTCAACCAGTTGCCGTTAGAGCAGCTGCCAATTCCGATGTATGTGGTGGCCACTGAATTAAAACAGGGCAAGAAAGTGGTATTTAATGCCGGCAATACCGGACAGGCAGTACGGGCTTCGGTGTCCATTCCAAGCATGTTTATTCCGACCCGAATTGCCGATGCCGAATATGTCGATGGTGGACTGGTCAGTCCGGTGCCGGTAAATGTGGCCCGCGAACTGGGTGCGGACATTGTGATTGCGGTCGATATTCTGGCCCAGCCGATGTATACCGAAACCACCCATGTCTGGGGGCTGTTTAACCAGAATATTAATATCATGCAGAAGCATCTGGCTCAGGAAGAGCTGAAACATGCCGATATTGTGATTCAGCCAGATTTACGCGAAAAAGCACATATTTTTGATGTGCAGGGTCGTGAAGCCACCATGCAGGCCGGTGTGGTCGCCGCCTATGGCAAGCTGGGGCAGATTTCGCAGGTCTATCAGCATAAAGGCTATGCCGATGGTCACCGGATTCAAACCTATAACCTGCAACAAAATACTGTTGAGATACATTCGTGGCGCTAGAATGCTGCCGGTTTTTTCTATAACTTAAGTCGAATAAAAATGGCAAGAATGCTCATATCGCAATTTGCTTTTGGCGTTAATTGCCTGATGTTATTCAATAAAGGTATTTCGATTCATGCTCAAAAGGTTGTGATTAATATTTAAAGTTTATATATAAGTGTATTTTAATTCAGCTATTTAAGTTTACCTGTTGTTAATAAAGCTCTTATACTGGCCGCATCAGAATATAACGATTTATCTTAGAAGCTAAAACTGAGCAGGGCATGAGCATGAAGCAATTACACATTGGACAATCTGTACAACTGGCCAACATGGAACAAATTATTTTTACCATTAAAAAAATTAATGCCGATGGTTCCTATGAAATTGAAGCCCAGCTCGATGTACAAAATGTTTTAAATTATGGTCACGTGTCGCCGGAAATGTTGCGTCATATCAACCCGGCTTAAAAGCTCAGGCAGTAAAAAGTCCAATTTTGGGCTGAACTCATCTGCCCGAATGGAAAAAATCCACCTCCTGACGCGCCTGCTGAAATCCTGTTCAAGTGGTGTCGGGATGTGGATAAATAATTGAAAATTCAAGTAATAGCGCAAAACACTATATATTTTTCTAAATAATACCCCAATCACCATAAATAATAATGATGACTTTATTGCCGAATTGAACATTTAATTTGTGTTAAAAACGATATAATAATATTCACATATCCTGTCTTTTATAAGAGCCGAAAACAAGATGTCCCCATTAGATCAGCTTAAACCCATCTTAGAAGATCAATCTGAATTAACCATGTCGGTGTTAATGACGCCAGATATGGCAAACTTTTCCGGTAATGTTCATGGGGGAACAATTCTAAAATTACTGGATCAGGTGGCTTATGCCTGTGCCAGCCGTTATTCAGGCAGCTATGTGGTGACACTTTCGGTAGATAAAGTGAACTTTAAGGAACCAATTCATGTCGGTGAGTTGGTGACTTTCCTGGCCAGTGTGAACCATGTAGGCCGTACTTCCATGGAAATTGGCATTCGCGTCGAAGCGCAGAACATTCAAAAACGCACCGTGCGTCATACCAACAGTTGCTATTTTACCATGGTCGCAGTTGATGAGCAGGGCAAACCCAAACAGGTGCCGGCCTTAAATCTGGACAATGACTGGAAACGCTGCCGTTTTGAAGCGGCAGAACAGCGTAAAGTGGCACGTTTACAGGAAGGTACTCATCCATCTTGCAGTATTTACAAGAAGTCGATTTAAGTCCGACTTTCACTGTGTTGAAGAAAGACCTGAAATTTCAGGTCTTTTTTTATTGCCAAATTTTTTCATACCAGACGACAAAAGAATCACTCGCCAGCCGGCACCAACTGGCTTATTATAAAACGATACGTATCGTTTCGTTTTGGGCTAGGTATGGAAACTGAAAAATCATCACGGCGGCAGCAATGTATTTTAAATGCTGTGGTCGAGGCACTGGCAGAGTATGACTATAGCCATCTGACCATTGAGGATATTGCCACGCGGGCCGGTGTGGGGAAATCGACCATCTACCGCTGGTGGAAACATAAATCCGAACTGGTGTTCGATGCCTTTAAGCTGCAAACCGCCTCGATTTTTGAACTCGACTTTAGCCAGTCTTTGCAGTTTAACCTGACCCAGCAATTGTTTAAGCTGAGTCAGGCGCTGAACCATCAGGTTGGGCGGGCGGTACTGGTGGTGATGGCCGAGCAGCGTGAAACTGCCGCGGCGTTTTTTCGTGAATATTTGCTGCCACGGCGTGAACAGATGCGCAAACTGATTCAGCTGGCGATTCAGCGTGGTGAAATTGTGGCGCAGTATCCGTTTGAACTGATGCTCGACACGCTATATGCACCGATTCATTACCAGATTATTTTCTTTAACCGGATGCCCGATGCCGACTATATTCAGCAGCTGATTGAGATGGTGCTGGGACCAGTCCGGGTTCAGCCGCTTATTGATGCGCAGGAGCGCTAAGCCTATGTCTGCTCAAAGTTCTGCTGCATTATGGAATCGTGCATTTATTCTGTGTCTTTTCAATAACCTGTTTCTGTTTGTTTATTATTTTGCCCTGCTAGCCGTATTACCAATTTATATCATGAATGATCTGGGCGGCACGGTCAAAGAAGCCGGTTTGGCTCTGACCCTGTTTCTGGTGTCCTCGATTGCCATCCGGCCGTTTTCCGGTTTAATCGTGGAAAAGCTGGGCAAGAAACTGTCTTTTCGTGGTTCTGAGCTGTGCTTTGTGCTGTTTGCCTTTTGCTATATCTGGATTGACAGCATGTGGAGCCTGCTGCTGGTGCGTTTTTTACATGGCATCTGGTTCAGTATTTTAACCACGGTGGCGGTGCCGGTGGCCAGTGACTTTATTCCAGAAGCGCGTAAAGGCGAGGGCATTGGTTATTTTGTGATGTCGACCAATTTGGGCGTGGTTTTTGGGCCTTTAATTGCCTTAACCACCATCCAGTTCACCAGTTTTCGGGTGTTGTTTGCCGTGCTGGCAGTGATTATGGCGATGGGTTTTCTGTTCTGCCTTAGCCTGAAATTACAGGATGATCGGGTCAAACCGGCCAATCCGCCCGATCCATCTGCCATGAAACCCCGGCTGAGCCTGCATGATATTGTCGAAACCCGGGTCATTCCGGTAGGGCTGGTGGCAATGCTGACTGCCTTGGCCTATTCCAGCGTGATCAGTTTTATTACTGCCTATAGTGAAGCCAAGCAGTTACTGGCCTATACCAGTCTGTTCTTTGTGGTCTTTGCTGTGTCCATGATTGTGGTGCGGCCGTGGGTCGGCAAGCGTTATGATCGTAAAGGTCCAAGTGCGGTGATGTATCCGTCCTTTGTGTGTTTTGCCATGGGACTGGTGATTGTCAGCTTTTTATCTAATCCGTGGATTTTATGGCTGTCGGCGGTGTTTATTGGTATTGGCTACGGCACCTTGTTTCCGTGTCTGCAAACCGTGGCCATTCAAACGGTCAATAAACAGCGCATGGGTCATGCGATTTCAACGTTCTTTACCCTGTTTGATCTGGGGCTGGCACTCGGTTCAGTGCTGATGGGCATCCTGATTGCCTGGATGGGCTTCCAGCTGACCTATTTACTCTGCGCCGTGCTGGTGCTGTTGACCTTGCTGCTTTACAAAGCCATGGTCACACCAACCTTGCGTCAGGCTCCCTAAGAGGCTTCAACATGGAATTAAGACATTTACGTTATTTTGTTGCGGTGGCAGAAGAGCTGAACTTTACCCGGGCCGCAGCCAGAATGTATACCGTGCAGCCATCTTTAAGCCAGCAAATTAAAGATCTGGAACAGGAGGTAGGGGTACAGTTATTGCTGCGTTCCAACCGTAAAGTAGAACTGACTCCAGAAGGCGAGGCCTTTTTAAAGCAGGCGCGTTTGTGTCTGGACTATGCCGACAAAGCTATTCAGGAGGCGCGTCAGGTGGCACAGGCACAGAAAGCACAGCTGAATATTGGCTTTGTGCCGGTGGCTGAAATGAAAGTGTTTCCTTATATCATGCCGAATATTCGCGCCCAGTTTCCCGATTTAAAAATCCATTTTCATAGCCTGCCGGATGCCGAGCAGTTTAAGGCCTTAAGTCGGGCGGAAATTGATATTGCTTTTACCCGCTATCCAGATGAATCGGGAGCGTTTGAGTCAATCCGGATTTTTGATGAACCGCTGACCCTGATTGTGCCGAAGGATTCTCCGGCGGCCAGCTTAAAACATATCAGCATCAAAAGTTTTCAGCAGCAGGATTTTGTGATTAGTGATGAGCACGCTTCACCGCAGCTGTACAAAATTATTCAGGACTTTTTAAAGCAGTCCAGGCTGGAGATTCATGTGGTGCAGCATTCCACCAATATCCTGATGAACGTTAATCTGGTCGGGATGGGTGTCGGCTGGAGTCTGGTGCCGGCTTATGTGATTCCGCTACTTGGCGATAAAATTGTGGTGAAAAATACATTAGAGCCACTGCCGATGATTGGCCTCTATGCCAGCTATCGCAAACAACATCGCAGCGAAGCGATTGAGCTGATTTTAAAAGTGTTAAAAGCGCAGTTTTATATGGATTTTGGCTAAAGCAAACGTGTTACGCCCAACTACATATCGGCGCAGCCGGTTTTTTAAAATTGGTGAAGCCGTTAAAGATGGACACAAATCAACAGCGTTTCTCGCCGGACAGCAGGCTTAAAATATAAGCATTGATGCACTGTCGAGGAACTCCACATGCAACTGTATACGCATCCTCAATCACGTGGTCAGACCCTAATGCCGCTATTACAGGAGCTGCAGATTCAGGATCAGATCGAGATTATTCAGGTCAGTTGGGAAGATCTGCAACAGCCAGAGTATCGGGCCATGAATCCTTTGGGCAAAGTGCCGCTACTGGTCGATGGCCCGGTTTTTATTAGTGAAACCCCGGCAATTTTTGCCTATCTGGCTGATCATTTCTTTGAACAAGGTTTGGCCCCGGCCCTGGATGATCCGCAGCGCGGCGCCTATTTCAAATGGCTATTTTTCTGTCATGGCCCATTAACCGAATGGATTGACTTGAGCAATTTCCAGATCAGTCAGGCCCAGCTCGAACAGCATAAACGCGGTTTAGGGATGGGATTGCCGGAAGATCTGATGGCGTTTTTAAAACAGGGACTGCAGCAGGCCAACCCCTATTTGCTTGGTGAGCGTATGAGTGCCGCAGATTTGTATCTGGCGTACTGGCTGGCCTATGCCATTGCTCTGAAGGCCATTCCTTATCTGGAAGAATTCCGGCCGTATCTGCAATGGATGGCGCAGCGGCCATCCTTAAGTCAGGTGATCTGGTTTCAGCAGCTGGATCAGCATTGAAACAGCGGCATGAACATGAGCGCGAATAGCAAAAAACCACGCCTGAGCGTGGTTTTTTGAAGGGTTCATCTTATTGGGCATGCAGTTTCTGGAACAGTTGCTGACTGGTACTTTCCAGGGTTTGCGGAATTGCCAGCGCCGCAACGAAACGGTCAGGGCGTAAAATTACCACCGAGCCTGTGGTTTTGCCAAACCAGCTGCGAATTTCTGTGCCCAGATCACCAATGGTAATCACATCTGCAGAGTGTTTCGGCTGTGGATGTTTGAGCTGCACCGCAGGAATTACCTGAATAAATTTCACCCCCAGTTTCTGCCATTGCTGCATGCTGCTGTCAGACAGTCCCCATTTTGGATCAACTCCCCAGGCGATAATCGCAAAATCATTGCCCAGTACGTCATCCAGCAGCACCGTTTCACCTGAGGCCAGTTGTACCTGCGGCTGAATAAACATTTTACCGACCGGCGAGTGTTTATCGGTTTGTGGCAACAGGGCGCCATCCTGATATTTCGGCATCGGCTTAAAGCGCATTTCCAGCAAATACTGTTTAATGGGCTTGATGTAATTCAGCACATAGGAAATACCATCACGGATAATACCTTGCCATTGTTTTGGCGGCGCCAGCACATGCCCGGCCATCACCGATAAATCAATCATGGCTTTGGCATGGTCTTTACGTTCAATCTGGTACGAATCGAGCAGCTCGGCAGCGGCTTTGCCCTGAATCACCAGCGCCATTTTCCAGGCCAGGTTAAAGGCATCACGCATGCCGCTGTTATAGCCCTGACCCTGCCATACCGGCATAATGTGTGCTGCATCACCGGCCAGTAAAATCCGGTCAACACGGAATTTTTCGGCAATACGCGCATTGTGGGTATAGACGCGCTGGCGAATCACCTCGATGCCATCGGTGGTTGGCAGTACTTTAGACAGTAACTTGGCGATATTTTCCGGTTTGCTCAGTTCTTCCTGGGTTTCGCCCGGCATCACCATAAACTCGAAACGGCGGATGCCATGTGGCAGGGCGGCGGACACATAAGGACGCACCGGGTCACAGCACAGATAAATATGTGGCGTGGCCAGTGGGTCATTATCAATATCAATCACAATCCACTGGTTCGGAGCTGTTTTACCATCAAAGGCAATATTCAGACGACGGCGTACCAGAGAGTTGCCGCCATCGCAGGCAATCAGATATTGTGCCTGAATCACTTCCTGCTGACCCTCACGGGTATGCAGTTTGAGCGTCACGCCGTTGGCATCCTGAATAAATTCGGTCAGTTCCCGGGAAAAAAGCACTTGGGTCTGTTCATATTGGGTCAAGCCGTTTAACAGCACCTGATCGACCTGCGGCTGGATAAAGGCATTACGGCGCGAGAAACCAAATTCGCGGGTCAGCGGTTGAATATCGGCGAAGCAGCGGCCTTTTGGGGTAAGAAAGCGCATGGCATGATTGGGCGTGGTATGCGGCAAGACCTGATCGACCAGACCTAAAGACTGAATAGTCCGCAACGATTCATCATCAATCCCGATGGCGCGTGGGTAATCAATCAGGCGATCCAGCTGTTCCACCACCATCACCTGAATACCTTGTTTGCTTAAATAGTTGGCGATGGTTAAGCCGACCGGACCGGCACCCAGAATTGCCACTTCAGTTGTATAGTTTGTTGTGTTCATCGCGAGGTCCATCCATCACGTCAGATTAACGCCCATTAACGGTGAAAGGCCGGGATTCAACAAGTTATGCCATAGTGGAAACAGAGGTCGACTGTAGAGGATAGTAAATAAGATGATTTTTATAATTTGTTGATTAGATGAATATTTATAATAAAAATACAATCATTCAGGATGATGTTACGATCATTTATTTCTATAGTAAAAAGACCATTTCCATAAAAAAGTGAAACCGCATCAAAGCGGTTTCACCTTCACACAATGGTATTTAATACGGTGCTGCCATCAAAAATAGCAACGCACAGTATGGTAACTCTTAACGTGCAGTTTTCTCTTTTTCATCGCTTGACGCGGCTTCAGACGCAGGCTGATCTGCTGCCCCGGCATTGGCCGCTGCTGCTGGCTGCTCCTGGGTGCTGACAATCACTTTGTCTTCAGTTTGGGTATTGGCTGGTGCTGCCGGTGCAGCAAAAGTGGTTGCGGTAGCAGCCGCAAACGTGGTCGCAAGTAAAATTTGAGTTAATTTCATGTTAGGCATCCTTTAATATTCATTTTAGAGTTGACCTCGTATGCACATCACCTGCATCGAGGACAGGCTTCATGCTATGCCGCAGTAGGAGATTGAGCAATCGAAGCAACAAAGCAAAAAATCTGCTTAACATTGGCTCTACATGAATGAAGAAAATGTAGCAATTGGGTAAGAATTTACCGTTTTTTGCATCTAAAATCGGCGAACTTACAGAGGAGATAGCTCGAACTATCCCCATGCCGAGATAAATAAAATTACATTGCTACCGATATTGCAGCGTTACAGGAAAAAACTGCGGGCAGATAAATGTAATTAAATTTTTCTAAAAGATAGCAAAGGTAGGCGCATTTTCTGGCTCAAGCTGAAAAAATCTCAGCCAGAAAGCCGCAGTGCTGGCTTGAACCACATGGCAATCTTGCATAGCATGCAAACGTTGCCCAGCCAAAGAGTAGACCTGTGAAACTGATTGCACCGACACGCGCCGTTCCAACCCATATTATTTCCGGTTTTCTGGGAGCCGGGAAAACCACGCTGTTACAGCAGTTGCTGCGCCAAAAGCCGGAGCAGGAAGTCTGGGCGGTGTTGATGAACGAATTTGGCCAGATCGGCATCGACCAGCAGATTTTGCCGCAAAGTGACGGTTTTGAAATTAAGGAACTGCTCGGTGGCTGTTTATGTTGCAGCAGCCAGTTACCAATGCAGATTGCCTTGTCACGCTTGCTAGATGAAGCCAAGCCCGACCGGCTGTTTATTGAACCTACCGGATTGGGCCATCCGCTGCAATTACTGGAACAGCTGACCGAACCGCACTGGCACAGCCATCTGGATATGTGCGCCTTGGTCACGGTGGTGGATGGTTCACGTTTGCACGATGCCGACTGGACCCAGCAAAACCTGTATACCGACCAGTTAAAAGCCGCCCAGATTATTGTGATTTCACATCCGGATCAGATGCAGCCGGCAGATGAACAGGGCCTGGAAAAATTAAAACAGGAATATCAGGCCTATGCACCGCGCTGGCTAGCTGCTGAAAACGGTCAGCTGCCATTGGCTGAAATTGATCTGGCCCATGTCGGCATCCAGCGTAAAATCCAGCCTTTATTGCAGCTGCAACGCACACTGCCGGCACAGGCAGAGCTGCCGGAAATTAAACAGTTTCCCTATCATTATGTGGAAACGGCGCAGGGGTATTCGGTGGCCGGCTGGAAATTTTCCCGGCGCTGGCAATTTGACTTTTATGCATTGCTGGATCTGCTCTGTGAGCAGCAGGACTGGTTGCGGATTAAAGCAATTTTTCACACCAATCAGGGCTGGAAAACCTTTAATTTCAATCCGCAGCAATTTAACTATCAGTCATCGCCCGAAAATACCGATAACCGGATCGAGCTGATTTATCGTAACACCCGGGACTGGAGTGTGTTTGAGGAACAGCTGCTGGCCTGTCGTATTGACAATACTGCCTAGAATCTGTTCAGCACGGGGCAGCAAAATCCGATATGCTAGGCGCCAAATTTGAGGATCACGTGTATGGCGCTTAAAGCAACAATTTATAAAGCAGATTTAAATATTGCCAATATGGATGTGCATCAATATGGTGACTATCAGCTCACCATGGCCTTGCATCCGTCTGAAACCATCGAGCGCCTGATGGTGCGTATTCTGGCATTTGCCCGCTATGCCGATGAGGCACTGGAATTCACCAAAGACCTGTTTGAAACCGATGAGCCGGCGCTGTGGCAAAAAGATCTCACAGGTCAGCTAATAAACTGGATTGAAGTCGGCTGCCCGGATGAAGACAAGGTCAAAAAAGCCAGTGCCCGTTGCCAGCAGGTGGCGGTGGTGGCCTATGGCAGCAATGTCGATGACTGGTATAAACGCTCCAGCAAGCTGAAAAACCTGAAAAATGTTCAGGTCTGGAAACTGTCTACCGCCACCACCGAAGCAATTCAGCAACTGTGTGAACGTACCATGCAGCTACAGTTAAATGTGATGGATGGCGAATGGACCTTAATTGGCGATCAGGCCCAGGCCGTGATTGAATGGGAACAGTTGCAGTAACCCATCCGGTTGCTGCTGTGGTGTCAGGTCAATAAACGGCTGCAATTTAGCGGCCTAAATTATGCAGCTGTCATCAATTCCTTTTATACTCATGCACAATTGATTTGGTTGAAGAGAGCAGACGCATGTCAAAAGAATTAGAAATTATTGATTTAAAAGTGGGTGAGGGCAAAGAAGCGGTCAAAGGCGCTTTAATTACCACTCACTATACCGGCTGGCTGGAAGATGGTACCAAGTTCGACTCTTCCATTGACCGCGGTAACTATTTTGAAACCGTGATTGGTACCGGCCGTGTGATTAAAGGTTGGGATCAGGGCATTCTCGGGATGAAAGTTGGCGGTAAGCGCAAGCTGATCGTGCCATCCCATTTGGCATATGGCGAGCGTAAAATTGGCAATATTATTCCGGCCAATTCCAACCTGATTTTTGAAATTGAATTATTTGACGTGAAAACCCGCGACGAATAAGCCTTCCACATTCCCTGACCGGAGAACAGGATGTCTCTGGTCGGCTTGTGCAAAAATAGTGCAAAAAGTAATTTGAAAGCCCTTCAATACACAGTACATTAAAATTATTCCTTTCCAATGTCTGCAGGGATTATCATTTTATTGGAACAGCGCGCGTACTTTCGGATTCCTCTCCTGTTGATGGCCTGGCTGTGTCTGTGTGCACTCAGCCTTGCTCCGGCGCGAGCACATCATTATGATTCCCCACCAGACTCCTATTATCAGCAGCAGCTGATTACGACCCTGCAGTTTAGTGAACGCTCCAGCACCAATTTGGATGGTTCATGGCTGTTTTACAATCAGCAGTTTATTCAACAGCCCAGTGCAGTACTGACTGCAGAACGGGTGCATTTACCGGCTTCTTTTCAGCAACTGACTGGCCAAATGGAAGGCTATGGCACATTTATTGGGCATTTTCAGTTGCCAAAAGAGTTTGTCGGTCGCCGCATTGCGATCTGGATGCCTAGCCAGCAGGGTGCCTACCGGGTGTATTTAAATGGTGAGCCGCTGGCACGCGTGGGGGAAGCCGGTCCTGATGCTGCCCGCCATGAAAACGGCAATAGTCATCGGCTTGCCTATTTTATTGCCGACAGTGAATATTTTACCCTGGCGATTCAGGCCTCCAGTTTCCAGAACTTCGGGGGCGGGCTGGAACATTCAATAAAAATTGGACTCAGCCGTACCATAAACTACCAATACCAGCGCCTGATGATGAGCGTGGCCATGATCAGCGGTGGGGTGCTCGGGATTGGACTGTTTACCCTGGTCTTTTCCTTTTTCCGTGGGGTGATGCCGCCGAATGCACAAAGTGTGTTTGTCTTTGGCATTTTTATTGTGTTTCTGGCGCTGCATAACCTGTTTGCAGCCCCGTATGCCTATACCGCCTTTACCGACATTAACTGGATCTGGGGACTGCGGCTGCAATATCTGTTCAGTTTTCTGGCCATTTTATTTTTCTTGAGCTATATGTTCCTGTTTAACCAGCGTTATTTACATCGCTGGGTATATTGTGCTGCGCTGCTGTTAATAGCCATTAATCTGGTCGCTGCATTATGGGCACCGCCGATGGTGCTGGAACAGCTGGCGTTATGGAGTTCTTTATTCAGTCTGCTGGTACTGGTCAATTTTATCTACGGTTTTGCCGAAACTTTGCGGCAGAAACTGAGTTATTCCAAATTAACCATATGTGCAGTATTGCTGCTGTTTGGCAGCTTTATTCATGATCTGTTGCTGGCCTTAAACCTGATTGAATCAATTGCTTTATCGTTTATTTCTACCAGTCTGTATGCCTTGCTGATTATGCTGCAGCAGGCACGTAACTATGCGCGTGATACTGCCTATATTGAAAAACTGAATAACCGTTTGCTGAGCCTGAATAATTCGCTGGATGTTAAAGTCAAGGAACGTACCGCCCAGTTAAGCCAGTTAAATGCCAAGCTGGAATTGCAGGTAAAAATTGATGCGCTGACCGGTGCCTATAATCGCCGTGCCTTGAATGATGAAATCCTGCTACGTTTTGAGCAGACCTGTCAGCAGCCTGAACATACCCTGGCGTTTGTGATGCTGGATGTCGATTATTTTAAAAAATATAACGATCATTATGGCCACTTAAAAGGAGATCAGGTTTTGCAGCAGCTGGTGCTGATCTTAAATCGCGCCTTGCCTGAAAATGCCTATGTAGCGCGTTATGGTGGTGAAGAATTTGCCTTGATACTGCACAATGTCCCAATTGCCTTATTAGAGCCGATGATGGCACAGGTATTACAGGCGGTTCGTGCCGAGCAAATGCAGCACATTGCCCGTCAGGATACGAAAGACTATGTTACGGTCAGTATGGGCGTGGCCTGGATGACCGGCAAGCAGCCCTATGCCAGTGTACTGGAATTTATGAAAGCAGCCGATCAGCAGCTGTATCTGGCCAAAGAAGCCGGCCGGGATCAGTGCAGGATTGCCGGACATTAAGCCAGAGAAAAATCTTTAGTCCAGATATTTGACCAAAGGAATATGTAAAACAGGCTCAATTGCCTGCGGCTGAATCTGAAAGCCATATTTTTGATAAAAGGGCAGCGCCGTGCGGGTGCTGGCCAGCACAATCCGTTTCATCTGGCGTTGCTGATAATAATGCAGCACTTCATTGAGCAGCAGCTTGCCAATACCGCGCTGCTGGACATCGGGTGCGACATAATTCATTAAAACTTCACCCTGATCGCTGGCCAGAATAAAACCGACCACCTGATGCTGAAGCTCATACACCCAGCAGTTGTTATAGTGCATCAGTAACAGCAGATTTTCCTGATTTTTATTTTCGAGCAGGCGTTGAATCTTGATTTCACGATGTTGATGATCGAGGCTACAGGATCGGATACTGTCGTGCAAAACGCGAATAAGGCTCGGGACATCTTGAATTCGAGCGGATCTAATTATTGTGTTGGTAAAGGCATAAACAAGCACCTATTTGAATGTAAATAAACCTTCAATAAAATGACAATCTTGTTGTGATTTACGCAGTTTTTTAGGCGTTGTGAGAATTTTTTATTGGGGGATTGATACTGTTTTGTGTCAAAATGAATAAAAAGACAGCAGTTTGGCAGCGCAGATGCGATGGGGTCATCTTGATGAGCGCATGGAATCATCCTCATCGTCAGGCATGATCCATCTGTAAGAGTGCTGAAATAAGAGACACGAGACCAAACGTTGGGAAATGAGAACCGAACCATTGAGGTAAGCGGGCTTATGGCAAAAATACTGGCAATCCTCCTGATTTTTCTGGCCTTTTATGCGCTGTGGAAAGTCATGATCAAAATCAGAATTAACCGTGCCTTTCAGAAACATCAGGCCGCCTATTGCAATATGGTACAAGGCCCGATTAGCCAGAAATGCCCGCGACCGGTTGAAGAGGTGATTGAAGAAGTCGCTGCCTATGAACAGCAACTGTTTGATGATGTCGCAGCGTTATTTTTAAGCCTAAAAGTTTCTACTTCCGACCCTGATGATGCCACAACCATACAGCAAGAATTACTCAATAAAATGCCTGCTAAAGCCCAAACGCAGATTCGTCAGTTAGATTTAGGTGAGTGGTCGATTTACTGGAGTTTTTATCAACAATCTTTGGAATATTATGTGGGTAAATATGGTGTTTTTATTACCCATGTAGACCGTTTTGGACAAGAACATAAATATAATCATGCAGATGTATAAAGCCAATTTTATCGGGTGTTTATTTTTATTGTTTTGACTTGTGCTTAACTCAGTCTGAGTTTGAGCAGTATTACAGAAACAAGGTATCATGCATTTTTCTTTTTCATAGGCTGCATCAATGTCGGTTTTAGAAATAATTGCTGTATTGATCAGTGTCTTAGGCGTGACGTTAACCATCAAACGGCATATTGCTTGTTGGGTGGTAAATTTTATTGCCTGTTTGTTGTATGCCTATTTATTCTTTGAATATCAATTGTATGGCGAAACAGTATTGCAAACCTTATTTATGGTAATGGCAATTTACGGTTTTTACCAGTGGAAAACTACACAGCAAGACACTCAAGCCATCGTGATTCAGACCTTATCGCAAAATAAAATGCTGCAGCAGCTTATACTCAGTATGGGCTTGGGGCTTATTTTTGGTCTAAGTTTAATGCAGTGGACGCAGGCATCTGTACCGTTATTAGATGCACAACTTGCAGCTTTGAGTCTGTTGGCAACCTATTGGACCAGTCGTAAATATTTGGCTACATGGTTGCTTTGGATTGTGGTCGATCTACTCTACGTAGGCATGTTTATTTATAAAGCTTTATTTTTAACCGCAGCGCTTTATGTAGGATTTGTGGTATTGGCTTATTTAGGATGGCGTGAATGGAGCAAAATACGTCAGCAACAACATGTGCAAGTTTTGCCTTAAAGGATAAGCATGAGTAACCTGATCCATTTTAAACAGGCACAGCTTGCTCAGTTTGATCATCTTGCACAAAATATTCTGTCTAATCCAGAACGTTATTTACAGTTCGATTCAATTGCAGATTTTTATCAAGCCCAATGGTTGGATGATTTTCCTCAAGGCACCACTTGGTATGCCACAGGATTGGATGATGGGGCAGAGCATTTTTATGCCAAAATCGAATTTTGTGGGCATTATCTTACTTTATATAGTCATGATATTTATGCTGCTGAATTTGGCATCCTACACACAGATTTGAACAATTAGAGTCAATGACAACAGGTGGAAAAAATACTTTAATAGCCTGAAAATAAAGTTGTATTTAGGATATAAAACAACTTATACCCGTTGAGCATCAGCCAAATTATATTGCACGATGATGCTAGACCTACTCCATCAATAAACAAAATAAAAGGAACTCAAATGGCTCATCAATTTACTGTTAATGCCACTATTCATGGCGTTTCAATTGACGAATTTAAGCGTTTAGTGGCAGATATTGCGTTACATGAAGCGGTGTGTAAACGTATTCCAGGTGAAAATTTAGAAATTTTAGAATCAAAAAAGAATGGTGATATTTACACCCTGCGTCGTGCTTATAACTTGGATGTGAATATTCCAGATATGGCAAAAAAACTATTAAAAGATGCATTTCGTTTAAAACGTAATGATGTGACCAACTTATCAGCACTTACTTCTACAGTTGAGTTGGGCGCTAACTTACCTTTGGAAGCCAAAGGCGAGCGTACCGTTACAGGTAATCAAGAAAAAATTGAAATTCAGTTGGACTGGACCATTAAAGTTAAAGTTCCATTGATTGGTGGTATGTTAGAAAAACATGCAGAAGGTGAAATCCGTCGTTTCAGTGAGCTAGAAATTAGCATTGTAGAAGATGAGCTTAAGAAAAATTTAGCCGCTTAAACTGTTTATTTAAAACACGAATGCTTAATTTGTATTTAGCGCTGCCTATTGGGTGGCGCTTTGTTTTTTTTGTAGCTGGGATGGCTGCACTTGGTCATTTGCAGCACTGGTTTTTAAGTCAATTGTAGATGCGAAGCATAATATATTAATTATTTAAATATATTATATTTATTATGCTACTATTTTAATCACATCTAAATTGACTCTGAGATCAACCATGAAATTGATTAAGCTGTTGTGTCTGTCTTTATTCCTGAGCTTTGCAAGTCTATCGCCTGCTATGGCAGAGAATAACAAAGATCCGCTATTTGTATTGCTCACCAGTAATGATGCACACCGTACCAAAATGGCAATTGGCATGAGCAATAACCAGTTTGGCAAAGGTCATCCACTGACCATTTACTTGGTTGATCAGGGTGTGATGTTGGCATCTAACCGTTTTGAACATAAATATGCTGAGCATCAAAAAATGCTAAAAAGCATTATGGCCAAAGGTGGTGAGGTCTATATTTGCAAAATGTGTATGGATCAGTATGGTGTTGCCGAGGGTGATTTAATCAAAGGTTTAAAATATTCAAATCCAGATGTGATGGGTGAAGCGATTTTCCGCCCAGGCACACAGACCCTGAGTTGGTAATATTGCTGCTTTAAAGTGCAAAAGCCTTGTTGAAAAACAAGGCTTTTTTTATTGAAGGAAGTTTTAACGCATGGCGTATTTTTTTAAACGATAATCCAGTGCGGCAAGTGAAATTCCCAATAAGCGGGCAGCTTCAGATACATTCTGTTTGGCTTTTTGCATGGCGGTCATAATCAATTGTTGCTCATGCTGTTCTAAGTCAAAACCTTCGGTGACCAATCTGTCTAAATCTGTGCTGTCTTGCACATCTTCAGCATCGTGTTCATGCTTTTGTGGGAATAACGCATTCAGTTTAATCATTTGTTGCGCTTCGGTGAGCAGTACTGCACGCTCCAACAAGTTTTCCAGTTCACGAATGTTGCCTGGCCAAGCATAACTTTGCATAAAGGCGGTGGCTTTTTCACTTACTCCCTGAATTTGTTTGTCGTACATTTTTTCAAAGCGTTTTAAAAAGTGCTCAACTAAAAGGGGGATATCTTCAGAATCACAAGCGGGTTTACCGCATTTACTGTGAGTTGGCACTGAATCTGCGTATTAAACCGAGAAGAAGACTAAAACGGCATGCGCCTGAACCATTGAAAGAACCAATCCGAGAAAATCAGGTTTGGTCATTAGATTTTATGCATGATCAGCTTTCCGATGGTCGCAAGTTTCGATTATTGAATGTGATTGATGATTACCGCCGCGAAGGCCTAGCCACTGAAGCAGGGTTCTCATTGCCCACAATCAGGGTTATTCGTACGTTGAATCAATTGCTGGAGTGGAGAGAAAAACCGTTAGTGATCCGATGCGATAATGGTCCCGAATTTGTGCGCTGGGCTACTGAGCACGGTATTCGTATTGAATATATTCAACCGGGTAAGCCACAGCAGAATGCGTATATTGAACGCTATAATCGGACCATACGTTATAGTTGGCTGAGCAAGCATTTATTTGATACTTTGGATGAAGTACAAGATTATGCAACAAACTGGTTGTGGCATTACAACCATGAAAGACCACATCAAGCTAACAAAGGAAAGCCACCTCTAATGGCTGCTTAACCTCTACTTTTAACTTCGGTTATTTATGGGAGGATTACCTCTGAAATTGTGAGTTGAGCAGTTCTGATTCTTAAGGAACCACAGTTTTGTTTGAGAAACTCCCAATAAGTTGATTCAAATTTAAGAAAAAAATCATCAATTACGCAGAATAATTCGGTACTATTGAACATCAGGACTAGAGTTGTGAGTTTGGTGTGGTAACTCAACTGATGGCTCTAGTCCTCTTATTTTTCAAGTCAATTTCTTATCCGCGATTCAGGTTACTTAAAATCTGGTTGGTCGGCTGTAATACCACAAACAGATACAGGGTGCGCAGCGCAATCACCGCGCTTAACAGCAACAGTGACAGGCGTAACAGGCGATCCAGTTTCTGCTTGAGCTTGACCTGATATAAAGCCTTTAAATTATGCGAAAAAATCAGGGTAATGGTGATGGTTAGCACCAGCATCCTCTGTGCATATTGCTCATCAAACACCGAAAAATACACATAAATTGACTCAGCAATAATGGCAATTAGCACCAGCAGAAATGCCCAGCGCGTGGTGACATTCAGCCGCAAATGAATGGCATGGGTGAACATCGCACAGCTGATAAACAGCAGCGTGGACGGAATAAAGCTAAAGGTCGGTAACACTTGGGCAGAGACCACAGTAATGATCAGTACGGCCAGACCCGTACATAGGGTCGATGCGGCATACCACAGAAAATAGGTGGGAATCGGTTGGAACAGCCGCAGCAGCAGAATGACGCTGCCAAAGGCCATTATAAACAGCGGGATTAGCGCACTGTAGAGGGAGAAATTTTCGGCTAACATGAACAAATTGCAGGTAAGTCAAAAAATCGCGCCATCATAGCAGCTTCTCCCAGACAGTGATCTAAAACAGTGCACAATCTTGAACGCATAATTGAATCAAGAAGATTTAGAAAAGCGATGCGTGTAGCGATGCTGTAACTGTCGGGCCAAAACGCGCCGGCTTGCGGTATAAAATAAAGTTGCCATCTACAACAATGATAATGCCCAAAGAAGGACCCATCTTATGCAAACGCCTGTTCCAGATTATTTAAAGCATGTTTTGTCACAATGTCAGCGCAATACAGACGGGCAGCTGGCCGATTATATCCCTGAGCTGGCAGCAGTAGATCCGGATAAATTTGCTTTGGCACTCTCTACCGTAGATGGCACGATCTATTCCACCGGTGATGACGAAGTTGAGTTTACCATGCAGTCCATGTCCAAGCCCTTTGCCTATGCTCTGGCTTTGCAGAAAGTCGGCTTGACCAAGGTCATGGAAAAAGTAGGCGTGGAACCTTCGGGCGAAGCCTTTAACCAGATTTCACTGGAGAAGGATTCCAATATTCCAAAAAATCCGATGATCAATTCGGGTGCTATTACCACCCATTCTCTGATTCCCTATAAACGAACAGTGTCCCGTGCCGAACAATTGCGCCGTTTTTTAAGTGGTCTGGCGGGGCGTGAACTGAGTTTTGATAGCGAAGTATATACCTCTGAACTGAAAACAGCATTTCGTAACAGATCCCTGGGCTATATGCTGCGTACCGTGGGGGTGCTGGAAGAAGATCCAGAAGCGATTGTTAATGGTTATATCAAGCAGTGTTCAATCAAGGTGACGGTCAAAGACCTGGCGATGATAGCCGGGGTACTCGCCAACGGCGGAATTCAGCCACAGACTGGTAAAAAATTGCTGGACCGTTCTGTAGTGCGGCAAGTCCTGAGTGTGATGCTCACTTGCGGCATGTATGATGCTGCCGGTGACTGGCTGACCACCGTGGGTATTCCGGCCAAAAGTGGGGTTGCAGGCGGTATTATCGGAGTGTTACCTGGACAGGTGGGTATCGCCGTGTTTTCTCCGAGAATTGATGAGCATGGACATAGTGTGCGTGGCGTCGATATTTTTGAGCGTATGTCCCGGGAAATGGGGCTGCATTTAATGGAAGGGACGCCATCGGCACAAACTATTTTGCAAAGCCGTTATCTCACCGGTAAACGTGATCATGTGGTGGTGTACGAACTGCGTGGCGTATTACAGTTTACCGAATCGGAAATGCTGCTGCGTATTTTGCAAGATGAACCGGAAGATAAAAAGCGAATTGTGTTGGATCTGACCAATTTGACCTTAATTCATAATGTCGGTGCCCGAATGTTATTTGAAGGTGTGGCTCGTTTGAAAAAGGATGGTCATCCAGTCGTGGTGGTCGACTCGGAAGGAATTTTAAGTGAAGCCCAAATGAAGGGAAATAAAAGGGTCGTGGTCAAAGAAAAACTGACCAAGTATCTGGAAAAATTTCAATAGACGTTTTTCTGCCAGCTTGCTTCAGAATAGGATATCTGTCAGTAAATAAAAAAGCCCCGATAATGCGAGGCTTTTTTCAAATCTTGAAATTCTTATTTAATATGCTCAGCAATATCGGTAAAGATTACGCCTAACCCATGTGCACCTGCATCAGGATAGCCCAAGCTACGGTCACCGACCGTACCGGCACGACCCATACGCGCCACGATGTCTTTGGTGGATTTTGCACCTTTTACTGCCGCCGCTGCACCCAACACAAAGTTTTCTTTAAACGTCTTGTCGGTATTGGCAGACCAGGAATCTGCACATGGCACTAAGGCATCAATCAGGGTTTTGTCACCCAACACAGCGCCACGACCAAATGAGCGTTCACCTGTTACCTGAATGCCTTTTACTGCTGCTTGAAGCATATCGGCAAAATCTGTCACGCTTAATGTGTTTTTGCCTTGAATGGCTTTACTCGCAGCACGGAATGCAGAACCCCAGATTGGACCTGATGCCCCACCACAATGCTCCATGATGATCATCGAACTGTTCAGTAAGAATTCATCCATGTACTGTGCCTGGATCAGACTTTGCCATTCTTTTTTAAGTTGTTTAAAACCTTTAGCCACGCTCATACCAAAATCGCCATCACCTGCATGTGCATCTAATTCACAAAACGGCACTTCATTTTTAATGATACATGCTGCCATCACATCGACCACATAACGCATATTTTCAATGGTGAA